>CBFHBI010000171.1:0-6022 GCA_965653755.1 uncultured Blastocatellia bacterium | reverse complement strand
CTATCTCACCAAATTGATAAGTGGCATTGACATCGACCTCCAACCAGTCGTCAACAACACCGCTGGTGTTATCGTTCCAACAGCTGTGAAATCCTATGGTCTGATCGCCCTTACGATTCCCGTCGATCGCTTTCGATGCCAGAAAATCTGAGTTTGTGGATGAGGCACTAGCAGTCGCACCGTTGGCGGCGAGCGCGACATTCTTAACGCCAAGTGACGCAGAAAGCATCCCTATCCAGCCGGTGTTCCCCGTGCCAGATTCTTTGTAATAACAAGTCGTTCCCGCGCCGCCCAAACGGTTGCGATATGTTGCTCCGGGCGGTGCAGTAACGACACCTTCAGGGCTGCCATCCCCTTCGAAGTCCGCGGTGACGCCGAATTGCCGCTGAACTCTCGGCACACCACCACTGGCGTCGTCGAGAATTTTAGTGAATCCGCTAACTGAATTGACGCCAAGGTTACCCTTCGACGTATTCATAACGATCGCAGTCGAATATGCGTGGAGCGTTTCGTTGGCGAGAGTATTGTCGTCAATAATAGACTCCGGCATAGAGTCTCCTATGCCGGTCATGATATTTGTGATTTTGTTCCCAGCGATAATGTTACCCATCCATGACAACGCCGATGCGCTATTTGCATAGGTTCGAATTCCTAGGGTTACCACGCCGCTCGAAATATCGTCCTTGAGTCCCCAAATGGTATTGTTCAAAATGGAATTGCCAAAACCATAGAGACTGATTTCAACTGCGCCACCGTTAATGCTGCGCTTCGGGCCGAACGTGTTACCGGCAATCAGATTTCCATAATTGGTGACTTCTAGTTGCAGCCCGTTTCTTCCATTAGTTCCTGCGTCGTCGGCCATGCCGAACAGGTTATTTAGAATACAAGAGTTATGCATTGATGCAGAGTTGATGCCGCCACCATTTGCGTTTCCAATACCTTTAATAACACTGTCGTGAAAGCGCAGTTCATTCACATAGCCCGCTTCCAGGATCAGGGAGCCGTAGCCATCGATAAAAAGATGATCAACTTCGATCCTTTCACCTGAACCGTTGAAATAAAGCGGATTGTCGCCTGCCTTCGTTTTTAGAAAACCGTTGGTTATACGGACGTCGTGAATTAACCCGCGGGTGAAAGATTCGACTCGA
This sequence comes from uncultured Blastocatellia bacterium, assembly GCA_965653755.1. Lineage (GTDB taxonomy): Bacteria > Acidobacteriota > Blastocatellia > Pyrinomonadales > Pyrinomonadaceae > UBA11740. The sequence goes on along the minus strand of CBFHBI010000171.1, from coordinate 4,874 downwards.
TAGACGCCGGGACTCGTCTGACCGGGCAAACCGAAGGCCGAATAGGTATAGCGCAGCGGTGTCTGCACAGTGATGTGCGTGCCATCCGGTTTGGCAGTGACGGTGTTATATTCGACCGGTCCTTCCTCAACGCCAGAGCCCGTGAAAGTTCCGGCGCTGATGAGGATTCGCTCACCAATAACAAACGCCGACGAAGACGAGACAGTTATTGAAGTTGCACCTTGAAGGGCACTGGAGATAGAGATTTTCGTTTGACCGCCGATGCCCACGCCAAAAGCAAACAATTCGTTGTCTGAGGATTGTTTCGCTATCAGCGTGGCGCGGTTTAAGTCAATCGTAACGTTTGGCTTGCAATAAATTACGGACGACAAGTAGGACTTGCCGGGAGTGAATTTCAGGAGGCCTCCGCCAGCCGCATATAATTCATCGATAGCGGCTTGAATATAGGATTGATTATCAGTCACTCCGTCAGCCACCGCGCCGCGATCGTCGGCAAAGATAGAAAGACGCTCAATGGCCGGCTGCAGATCCTGGATGGGGTTCAGGATTTGGGTGAGCGGTACACCTTTCGTGACTGGGAAGCTTTTGAAAGTCATGGTCGCGTGAAAGTCTTGATTGTCCAGGGAGACGGTGGCCCGGGCGAGACAAACGATAGCTGACGGACGCGAATATTTATTGATGAAGGCAACGAGCCGGAGTTGTCAGCCTTCTGAGAGACGGAGTCATAAGGCCATTCTGGAATCGGTCTCACCCAATTTGCATTTCGCAAACCAATAGGTATGCTCCCGACTATCGAATAGGTGTCTCCCCAATTTTCAACCTGGATTAAATAAACGTCTTTAACTGCCTTCTTATCGCTCCGATAGACGGGCACACTGCTGCGGCCAACATAATTCAAATAATATTCAACGCGCCCATCGCTTCGGAGTAAGACGCTTAATCGATCGCCCGGAATACCCTTGAAGGCCACCACGCCGGCGACCGTGTTGTGTTGAGTATCAACCTTAATGTCATAGACCGTTGCCACCGAGCAGGTCGTATCGCTGTCGCAAGCGATCCGCCGCGAGGAAGGGGCCGGGGTACCAACCGTGAGCGTTTGCTCCGGAGCCGCCACTTCCTCCTATCGTCTCGGGATAGAAAAGAATCTCACGCGGCATGAGCCCGCTCGGTGGAATCTGAAATTCAAACATCAAGTCGCCGCCATCTAAACGACTAGCATCGGCAACCGTGTATTTGGAGGTCGTCGGACCGACTCCGGTGTAAACATCATCGAAGCCGCCTTGATCGATAAATGTTTCAGTAGCATTTGACGGCGCGGCGCCATCCAGCCATCCGATATGTGTGGCCAAATCGTTACGCGATACGATCACGTCGCGTTTGACTGTTGCGAATATACTATCGCCGATTTGCAGTTCATATAGTTCTTCTCCCAGACCAAGACTTTGTTTCGTCCCTTTCCATTCAAATAATGCGTTCCCGCTTGAATCGAAGGAGCACTCAAGATCGGTAGGTTGTGGACCCCGCGCGGAATAGCCGGCGCAGGTGTAAGCCTGCGTCGCGGCATTATCGATTGCCTGGCCAACGGTGACGCCTTTGAAGTTGCGCGACGTGTTCAGCTCATCGGCGCTTTCGATGAATGATGAGATCGCGTCCGTCAGAAGAAAAACGCCGGCGCCGGCCGTTGCTCCGGAGAGGGCGCCTTCGATCGAGCCGCGGCAGCCGCGCAGCAAATGGCCGTGCAGCGTCACGCGCATCACGTACGGGAAGCTCGTACTCGAGTAAGTCGCATCGCTGAATTGAATTATTTCGCGCGTCGAAGGAATAACGATCACGTTGACGAACTTCGCTTGTATGTCGGCCAGCGATCGTGACTCGAATAATCCCTCGTCGAAAAATAGATCAATCACGACTGAGTTAGTCGTATCGACAGCGGTTGGATCTGCAACGCCGGCGAGATTCGAAACCAAGACGCCCATGGTCGCGTTGTGCGCGACGGCGGTCTTTACGTCCCATTCATCGCTGCCGGCAACACGCTCTTTGAAACAACGCGAACCGCGCCATTTGCCCGCCCCGCGGCCGCACATGGACACATAGGTGACGAATTGATTTTCGTCCGCGTCGCGCAGCGCGGCCACGTCGGCCAAAAGCATGTAAGTGTTTGCCGGATGCGGCACGGGCGGTTTTTCGCTGTCGGCGGGATTTGCGGGCCCGAGCTGCGTATAGAGCGCGCCCTTGTTCGGCACGCCCTGGAGTTTGACCAGGCCGGTGAAGGCGGCCTGGGTCGAGGTGAGGACAATCTCTTCGGAATCGGTTTCCGTGACGGCCGTTATGACGTCGGCCGGCGTCAGATGGCGATAGCGCGGGCCCGTGGCCAATGGTTTCGGTTTGCTCCGGAGCTTCAGCTCGCGCAGATAACGTTTGCCGATCGCGATTGCGTCGTCGCGTTCCATCACCAGGGGCAGCGTGAGAGTATCCGGATCGAGCGAGTTCCCGACTTCGCGCGTATAGATCACATCGGAAGTGTGGAATTCTTTCGTCGATGACGGATCGAGATATTGCACATCGACGGAAACGGGCACATCGATTTGCGGATTATGTACTGTAGCGATCGGGCCTTTCGGAATCTCCTGGCCTTCCTCGCGGCCATACATCTCCTCTTCCGGGATGGTGATGACGGAAGCGCCGCCGCGGAGCACGGCGACAATCTTTCCATCGATGGGAACGACGTCGAAGCCGTAGGCCTCCCCCAACGACGCGACAAACGGCGCCAGGGCGTCCCGACGATCGTAAATGAATCCTTCGACCTGAATGGCGGCAACCGCCGTGAAATCCAACTGCGCATCGGTGGCGCCCTCGAGCTTATAAAGGAACGTAAGAATCTCGTCGAGATACTGCAGCTTAGGCTCGAGTTCGGCCGTGATGTTCCCGAGCGTCTGCTTGCCTTCCCCGATCACATAGTTCTGCGCGATAAAAAGCGACAGCTCTTCATAAGCCGGCGTGTTGGTTGAATCACGCCCGGGCATTGTGGTGAGAATGTCGGACTGCGGCTGATCTGATTTGCCGAGGAACAATTCGAAAGGAACCTGGCCGTTCGTGGCCAACGTACCGGTGGCGACGCCAGTCTCGGCCGCGGGAAAAGGCGCCAGATTGTAGAAAGCGCTCGGGTCGTTCTGATTCGACGGATATGAAATGCCGTCGTTAACGACGCCGGTGGTGCGCGGATTGAATGAATCAGTCGAGGGCAGGCCGGCGAAAAGATAAATGCGATCGATGCCGAGATTGAAGACGGTGCTCTTATTACGAATCTTGATTACGTTGGTCCCGTTGATGCAGGTGATCGCAATCTCACGCGTCGCATATGTCGTGTTGCCGGAATTATTCAGCGTGTAGGTCCCAACGACGGACCCGTTCACGGTCAATTCAATATCGGTGTTGCCGCCGTTTCGATAATAGATAACCAGCGTGCGCGTGCCGGCAACGTTCGACAGCACCGAATTGAATTGCACGGCCGCGGTGGCGCCGCCGATGTTCTGCAGGGTGACTTCTTTGCCGTTGCTGGCGTTGGAATGAGCTTCGAAAACATTTGGCCCGGTGAAAGTATTCGACGAGTCTTCGCCTTCACAGAAATTGCTCGTCGCGTTTTCAGGAATGAGATCGAGAATGATCTGATCGTCTTCCTTCACCTGGCGAAACGATTTCATCTCGTTCGCGGTGAAAGCGATCGCGAACGTCTTCGTGAAACTGTAATTGGTCGTTGGTGGCGAACCGCCCTGGCCTTTCTTGCCGCCGGCACTTCCGGGTGTGGATGTCTTAATCTCTTTCGTGCGATCATAATCGATCATCACGCCGGCGAGCCGTACGCGACGACCGAAAGCGTAAGGGAGAATCGTGCCTTCGGCAGCCAGCGTGAATCGCAAATCATCCTGACGGCCGCGGTCCACCGGCGTCTGTTTGGGACGCGGCGTAAGCGCGAACTGCGCGCCGATGAGGCCCGCTTCGATTCCGGCGAGGATGGCAATTTGCGGCATGGGCGTTCAGTAAGCAGTGAGCGGTGAGCAGTGAGCAGTGAAGCGATCGGGGCGCCAGGTGAAGGCATCGACGAATTTCCAACGGCCGACGCGATCGGCTTTGACTTCACCTTTGTGGTTGAAACCGAGGGCGTGAATTAGTTCTGTATGAAATTCGCCTTCGACCATGATCCCGACGTGCAGGTTTCGCCGGCGCGGCAACTCGATCATGATGACGTCGGCCGGCTGCGCATGTTCGAGCGACGGAAGTTTCAGAAAGTCTGTCTCGAGCGCGGTCCGGAGAAGCTCATCGTCTCCGTAATGACGTTGATTGTTTGGCCAGTCACTCAGCCGGTATCCGACGCGCGCACAAACGGCATGAATGAACCCCTGGCAATCGACACCTACTGATTCATCGCGGCCCTGATGCAGAAACCGGACGCCAAGTAAAGCGCGCGCTGCGGAAAGGATCGCAGCTCGCTGAGTAGGCAGAAGGCAGGAGGCAGTAGGCAGTAACTGCTCACTGCTCACTGCTAACTGCTCACTGTCTTCACGCTGCTCGATCAATGCGGTTCGCCTCCTCGATGTTCTTAATGAACGGCTGGCCTTTGAAATGAGCGGCGTTGCCGTAGAGCTGGCACATCTCCCAGGTGTGATCGCAGCCTTCCTTGATCGTGAATTTGTCGTTGACGGCGATCGGCAGGGGCAGCTCTTCGTGCAAAGTAATCTGCTTGGTCGAATTATCGTAGGCCTTGATTTCACTCGTGCGCAGATTATTGTTTCCGGCCGTCCAGATGACTTTCCCCTCGAGGTAATTCACCGTCGGCGCCGACAGGCCCGAGGCGCGAAAGATGGTGCGCGTATTGT
>CBFHBI010000170.1:0-6039 GCA_965653755.1 uncultured Blastocatellia bacterium | reverse complement strand
TACGAGAACGACGCCGGAAGCTCCTAGAGCGCTCCAGCACATCCACTTTTCCATGGAGATCCCTTTCACCGCCAGCATGTAGTCGTCTTTGGCAGAAATCGCGCGTTCGATGGTCCGGCTGATGTCGCGGCCAATCGCTGACAGTTGTTCCGGAATACGCGCGGCCATCTCACGGACCGACGAGCCAACCGATGAGCGATCGCTCTCAGATGTTTCATCAGGTTCATGCACTAATAATTCGTCTCGTTCTTCCGGGCCGTTGGTTGGCGGTTGATATGGTGTGCTCATAAATGTCTCCTTACAGCAGAAACGTGTACGACTGCGCGGGGTTATAAGTTCATTTTAAGAACCCCGCAAAAGGAGCGTCAAGCAACCCGAACTTCGGACTATGCCGCCGGCAACTCGCTGCAACAGGCAGCGCAACGTGTGGCGGCGATTGGGATCGCCGTCAGGCAATGCGGACAATCCTTCTTGCTGGGATCTTCCTGCTTTCTCATTCGATTCACGGCTTTGATGATGAGAAAGATAACGAAGGCGATGATGATGAAATTCACCACGTCGTTGAGGAGCGCGCCATAAGCAATCACCGGCACGCCTTTGGCTTTGGCCTCCGCAAGCGAGAGGGGCAGCTCTTTCGGATGGCCCAGCACATAAAATAGACTGGCGAAATCAACCTTGCCAATCAGCAGCCCGATCGGCGGCATGATAATACCTTCGACCAGCGATGTGATGATCTTGCCAAACGCGGCGCCGATGACGACGGCGACTGCGAGATCGATAACATTTGCGCGAGCAATAAATGCCTTGAATTCTTTGAACATCGGGCGTCTCCTTCACGTGGCCCAAACTGGTCGTTCTTGAATTTCAAATCTGAAATCTGAGATTGGGTCTGGGCGACTACTGACAATCTTTTGACCGCGTAAAGCCGGCCTTCTCAGCTTCGTCTTTCGACTTGAAAACTGCTCGACTATCTTGTGGTATAGAGTCTTTCTCGGAACAGTCGGACGGATAATAGCTTTTGGTGCGCGTATCGCCAACAACTTGCTTCTCGTCGGCGTCGATGGCCTCTGCGAGCCGTGCGGTGGCCAGCTCCTGCGCGGCGTTATCATTGATACGCAGGCTGGGACCGCCGGCGATCATTTGCGCAGTCAAAGAGAATCCGTCGCACGACAATTCACGAGTGTTTCGTTTGATTGGCCAATCCGCGGGCGCGCCCAGCGCCTTGCTGAAGTTTGCGACGAACTCGTCGAGCTTCGGCCATTTGAAGGTGGACTCGTAGCCGATCCAAACAGTTGCCAGTTTGCCGTCGAGAAAGTCGAGCGAGATGGTACGGACATCCGGGAACTCGGTCTTTTCGACTCGCGGATCGAAATGCGGATTGAAGCTGGTGCGCATCGCGCCTAATCGATCTGCGCGGCCGAATTGCACCAGTGGCAGAGCCTTCTTCACCTCTTCGGTCGTCATACCGAGATGCAGGCCGTACAAGTCGGGCGCCGATTTGATTTCGTCAACCTTTAGCGAACACGTGGGCGATTGCGCGTTAATTGCGATGCAGCCGAAGAGAATTACTAACAGTGATGGAAAAACAAACTTAATGAACGCGATCGCGCGGCTGTGCATTCTGATCGGTCGCGGTTTCATCGTTGAGCAGCGTGTCGATTAATTTCGCCAGGCCGTCGGGTTCGAATGGCGTGGAAACATATTCGTTGCATCCAGCTGCAATTGCAATGCGCCGGTATTCATCTGCGCCATAAGCCGACACGGCCACAATTGGCGTCCGCCGCAGAGCGCGATCCTGTCGGATGCGCTGCGTGGCGTCAAGTCCGTTCATGCCCGGCATCATCACATCCATGATGATCAGATCGGGCCGCTCTTGCTGGGCCAACGCGACGCCTTCCTCTCCAGTCTCGGCTTCAAGCACACGATAGCCCTTCTTGACCAGCCACATCTTCATCATCAGCCGCGTATCGTCGAAGTCTTCGACGACCAGAATGGTAGGCGAACCCGCACCACGACGAATTGACAGATCACGATCCATAACGGTGTCGAGGATTTGGGCAAGATTTGGTACCCGCGGCAGGGGTCGAACCTGCGACCTTTCGCTCCGGAGGCGAACGCTCTAATCCACTGAGCTACGCGGGCAAGGGGGTATCAAAACCATAGCACAAGCGAGGAGCAAAGGGCCAAGGGCAAAGTGCTAAGGTTTAAAATGCAAGCGCAAGCGTCTGAAAACGAATCGAAAGAGTGGCCCCTTCACTCCTTGCCCTTTGCTCTTAGCGTTATGAATGCTTAATGATCACGCCCTCGATGATGTTAGCAACGTTCTCGCAGCGGTCGATGGCGGCTTCGAGTTTCTCGTACACGTCCTTCCACTTGAGTACTTCCAGCGGATCGCCGCGCTCGTGAAATAACGCCGCCACGGCACGGTGATAAATGTCGTCGCCTTCATTTTCCAGACGGTGCAGTTCGACCAGCCGTTCGGTGACGCCTTTGGGCTTTTGCAGGATTGAAACGACTTCGTTCAGTTGCAAAGCCATCCGTTGAATCACGCCCGCGAGTTGTTTGGCCGGTTCAGTCGTTTCGTGAATGTCATACATCACCACCGCCCGAGCCGCGCCGTCGATCAAATCAACCACATCGTCGAGGGCTTTGGACATCATGTAGATGTCTTCGCGATCGAAAGGGGTGATGAATGATTGGTTCAATCGCGTCGAAACGTTGTGCGTCAGGTCGTCACAAGCGTGTTCGATGCTCTTGATCCGCTGCACGTACTCCTGGTAGTCGCCGTCGCGGTGCGAAAGCATCTCGACCAGCGTCCGCGCCGCGTCATTGATGTACGAAGTCATCTGCGCGAACAGGGTGAAGTACTGTTCCTCGCGCGGCAGTAACTTTCCAAAGGGCATTGAGTCAACTCCTGCGAATTGGGCCGAGTGCGAACTTGCGAGGCCTGCACTATAGTCGAAGGGCGCAGATAAGTCCATGCGCTGCGTCTTAAGTTAGTGTTACAAAATCGGGCCGCGCTGCCTTGCAATTTCGGGCATGACTCGTATATCAAACAACCTATGACCGAGTCCTCTGATTATTCGCACGTGGTCGAACTATTGCGCGTCGAGTCTGACGCGATCGCCAAGGCTGCCGCCCGCATTGAGTCACCACAGCTCGACCGTGTCTTATCAATCTTAAAAGCTTGCAAGGGAAAAGTGATTGTGCTCGGTGTCGGCAAATCAGGAATCATCGCACAGAAAATTGCAGCTACCATGACGAGTAGCGGCACGGCAGCGATTCACCTGCATCCCTCCGACGCGTTGCATGGCGGCTTGGGAATTGTCACCGCGGACGATGTAGTCCTGATGCTGACGAATAGCGGCGAGACGGCGGAATTGATTGAACTCCTGCCTTTTATCAAACAACGGAATGTGCCGCTGGTGGCGATTGTTGGAAGATTGAACTCGACAATCGCGCAGCGCGCCGACGCCGTGCTTGATGCGTCGGTCGATCAGGAAGCCTGTCCATTAAACCTGGCGCCGACGACCAGCACTACGGTCGCTTTGGCCATCGGCGACGCCCTGGCGATGACATTGATGCGTGCAAAGGGATTGACTGAAAGCGAGTTTGCCTCGAATCATCCTGGCGGGCAGCTCGGCAAGCGTTTGACTTTGCGGGTTGCGGATCTGATGCACAGCGGCCCGAAGAATCCGACGATCCCCAACGACGCATCGTGGATGGATGTAGTCTCGACCATCACTCAATTCGGCCTGGGCGCGGTAAATGTCGTTGATGCGAACGGCCGGCTGGCCGGGATCATTACTGACGGCGACTTGCGGCGCTCGCTGCAAAAACTCGGCGCTCACGATTTTGGCTTTGCGAATCTTCGGTGCGACGATTTGATGACGCATGATCCAGTGGTGACGACGCCTGACACGTTGGCCTTTGAGGCGTTGAAATTGATGGAAGATCGGCCCTCGCAGATTAGCGTCTTACCGGTGGTTGAGGGCGATCGCCGATGCGTAGGTTTGATTCGGCTGCATGACATCGTGCGCAGTGGGTTGTAAATTGGAGTGCAGCGGCAGAGCGAAGCGCTGGAAGATTTATCCGCAGATTACGCAGATAAGGCGCTAACGCCGCGCGCCGCATCCTGATATCAGTAAGATTTGTCTTTAATCTGTGTAATCTGTGTAATCTGCGGATAAATCTCCCAGCGCCATCCAAATAACGCGGCGCATTTTCGAGTAAAGGAATATGCATGAAAGTCAAAGTTTTGTACGCGATGGTGATGGCGCTGCTATTGACGTGCGCCGTGTTCGCTCAGGAATCAAACGCTACTCGTGAACGCCGTGCCGCAGAGGGCCCAAATGCCGAAGCGACGGTGACGATTAACGAACAATTTCTCAATTCGTTTCTGACGGCAATGTTCGACAACCTCAACGAGCCGTCGATGCCGCTCACAGTCGCCGGCGCGCAATCAAACTCGCAATGCGCCAGCGAGATTCGTTTGAAGCGTGAGGTCAACGGCACTCGCACCGCGGTGCATTTTGAGAACGGAAAGATCGTGGGGACGCTCGCGTTCGCCGGCGCCTACAATGCGAGCCTGATGGGCTGTATTGATTTCACCGGCTCGGCCGACACGGACGTGAATATTGACTACGACGCCTCGCGCCGCGCCGTCGTTGCGCGCTTTCACGTGCGCGAAATTCATCTCAACAACACGCCCGCGATGCTCAATGGTCCCTTGCTCACCTTGGTCCAGAACATGATCGATCGCCGCTACAACCCCGTCGAATTGTTCACCCTGGAAAAACTTTCGACGCGCATCGACATCCAACCTGCCGGCGGCGCGCTGCAATTGCGTGCGAAAGAGGTCCGCACGGAGATAAGTCCGTCGGCGTTGACGCTCCACATCATTTACGAGTTCGTGAAGGCCTAATCTATCTTTGAAAAAATTATTCGATTCGTTTGAATGGCAGGTTCTTCGCATCCAGATGCATAACCATTCTGACAACCCGGCCCTGATCGTTTGATTCGAAGGTTAGCGAATCGGATGAAGACTTCGAGAAGAACGTCGTTTCGCTCTCCGCGGCGAGTTCCTGACGCGGCTCATCATTCTCTTGAATGAAAAGATGATTGCCCTCACGAGTGATCTTCAGGATTAGATTCGGCGGTTCTCCATATCTGCCTACATACCTGTCGAGCACCTTTGCATCAACCGTCATTTCTTTTCGCTGTGGCAAAGCCTGGCGCGCCGTCAGTTGCGTGTACGGCGTATATCCTTCCCATGCGATCGGCGTGAACGTGTTGCGTTGCAAGGTCTCGAGCAGTTCTTTGAAGATGCCTTCGCCGTTCGAGCTGTTCGTCATGATGACGATGCCGCTCTGCTTTCGCTCGAAGCAGACGGTGTAGTTTCGCCATCCCTCGGTGTGGCCTTCCTTGAAAAACGCCTCGCCGTCCGGCGTCCAATAAAGACCCCAGCCAAGTCCGTAACTGAGCCGAATGGATTTGTTTTCGTCGGTCGTGTCACTGGCCAGCGTGGGAAATTGATGTTTTGAAAAGATTTGAATCTGCGGGCTCAACATCAATGTTCTGGTTTGCTTCGTCAAACCGTTGCCATGCATCACGGCCAGCATGAATCGGGCGAAGTCCTGCGGCGTGGTCAGCATCGAGCCGGCCGCATTGGCGCTCTTCTGCCGGTCAGGGCCGAGCGACCGCCCATACTCGTCATAGCCATTCGCGAAATCACTTTCAAAGCGATCTTCCCAAACCATGCTCGTGCGCGTCATTCCCAACGGTTTGAAAACGCGCGCCCGCATTAACTCTGCCAGCGGCTGCTTTGTGATCGCTTCAACCACCAGTTGCAGCAGCATGATGCCCTCGCCGGAGTACGCGTATCTCGTGCCCGGCTCGAAATGGATTTTCAATTTGCGATCGGGTTCGAGGACGCGAAGAGTAGCAAAGCCGCTCGTGTGACTCAGCAGCATTCTCGCGGTGATCTTTTGGTAACGTGAGTCGCCGGCCAATTCTTCATATTGTGAATACTTTGGCAAT
>CBFHBI010000169.1:0-6053 GCA_965653755.1 uncultured Blastocatellia bacterium | reverse complement strand
TGCCCGTTACATTGCGCCCATCCCTTAGGCGCAAAATTAAAACTCATAATCCTGATTTCAGAGAGAAATGGTTCTGCCATTTTTTACTCCTTTGGGGTTACAAGAACGTCAAGTTGAATGAGTAGCGCAAGTGGTTAACTTGGTTTCTGCGAAGATCGCAAATTAGCAATTTGCGTTACATGCTCAACCACATCCAGTAGTTCTTCGACAACCGAGCAATCACCCATCGGGAATTGAGAAATGCCAACAGCAAAAGCGATCGCTAACCCGATTTTTCACCTTAGCAAAATTTCGACTATGGCAAAGAGGCGCGGATTCTAATCGCAAGCCGAGGAGAAAGCAAGCAATATTTTTAGCACGCTTCCAATCAGTCGAGGCGGAGCAGAATACACTTAGCCGGACTTAAGCCGAGATAGCCAATCTGCTTATCGCGCGAGCACAGACCTGGTGGCCGCTACGGCTGGCTCACATCATTAACTGACTCTTGTCGTCGACTCGTTTTTGCGTAGCCTTGCGCGGGCGTTTCTTGCGTTTTCGCTGGGGCGGTGGTGTGGACGCCGGAGTTACCGGGACGACGGTTGAATCCGAAGCCTCAGTCGTTGGTGGCCCGCTGACCGTGGTCGTTGTGCTCGTCGGCACGTTTGTAGGCGATGAACCAGGAGTCGTGGTCCGCGCAGCGCTGACACGAGTTGGCGCGGTCATGTTGGCAAAGTCGGCCCGCGACAATCGATTCAGAGTCGCTAAATAACCTTGCGCTCCGTTCTGGTCGCTCCCCGTCGGCACCAACATCAATTGAACCGTCCCGAGCGCCGGATGGACCAGAGTGTACGTGTCCTGTTTGTGCGCCGTACCGCCGCCACGGAAAAGCAGAGTGAAACATTCGCCGCCCTTGGGCGCCGGCATATCATCGACACTGAGCAAAGTTACTTCGATAATTCCGTCAACGGTGTGCAGTTGAAATATTGAATTGAGATAAGAAACAAAAGTAGCTTTTGTGTAATTAGGTAGCGGAGTGGTTTGGACGACCGGAATTTCGTGCGGATCGCCGTCGCGCTCTTTGAAGCTCTGGCCCAGAATTGTCCGGGCTGGCAGCGCCGCGAACGCGGCCGCCAACACTCCTGCCTTGACAAATTTTCTACGGGAAATGGACATCCGATTGCCTCCTGAAGTTCCGGCGGAGAAGGGGTCCGATGTCCGGGGCGGAGGTGCGAGGATCCGCGCTTATCATCTGGCGTCAAGCAGTCTATTATCTTTTCGCGTTAGATTCAATGCTCTCTTTTGTTCTCAATAAACAATTTATAGTTTGAAATGCTAATAGATTCTCCGCAAGTGCCGTTGCCGAACGGTGAAACTTTAATGCTACGACGGGTGACGGCCGACGACGAAAATTTTCTGCTCGCAATCTATGACAGCACGCGAGCCGAAGAATTGGCCCAGGTGCAGTGGGCCCCCGGCCAACGTGAGGCGTTTCTGAAATGGCAGTTCGATCTGCAACGCGGCGAGTACGAGCGGCGTTTCCCGGACGCCGAGTACGATCTGATCCTCATCGATGACAAGCCTGCAGGACGAATTTGGATCGGCCGCGACGATCGACAAATCCGCCTGCTCGATATTGCTTTGCTGCCCGAATTTCAGAACCGCGGTGCCGGCACTGCATTGCTCCGGCGACTAATCGACGAAGCAAAGCACGCAGGCAAACCGTTACGACACATGGTCTTCGTTCTCAACAACGATGCGGATCGCTTCTACGAACGATTGGGATTTGTCATGATTGAGGACTTGGGCGGTTACAAGCACATGGAGTGGTCAGGGCAGTAGCAGGAGGCAGCGGCAGGAGGCAGCGGCAGAGGCAGCGGCAGGCAGGCTCAATGCTGGAAACGTTCTGGATGAGCAATCATGCCGCCTAACATTCGCCCGACCTCTTCTTAACCGCTTCTGAGATCGCTTGCTCGAGTAGATGGAAGATAGTCACAGTTCTCAGCGAAATCGATCCAGACTTGCGTCTCAGTCGCCTCGCCATCCGCGTCGGCCATTTTACTGACGAATATTCTTGGATACTGTTTCTTGCGATAGCCTTCGGCAATATTTGCCGCCACACTACGCGATGCGCGACGAATCTGATCGGTAAGTGAGTACTTCTCTTCGACCGGAAACTTCTTCGAGTCTTCGAAGATCGCCATCGCCAAATCAAACGCCATTTGGTAGACCTTCAAATCCCGGAAGCCTTGTGAGCCAGACACCATCTTCTTGCTCCTGCTCCTGCCTACTGCTCCTGCCGTCTGCTCCTGCCGTCTGCTCCTGCCTCCTGCTCCTGCCTCCTGCTCCTGCTCCTGCCGACTGCCTACTGCCCCTGCCCCGTCTCCTTGAAGTAATTGAACACAGACTCGTATCGATAGCCGCGCTGATCGCCAGAGATGGGGACCAGAAAGAGTTCGACGTCGCCCATCCGATCGTGTACGAGACGATAAATTCCCTGCGGCAAGAATAAATCTCCCGGGCCATCAAAGAATGCCGAGAACCGCTCCATTCCCGGTTGCTCATGTTCTTGCGGCCGGTAGGCCTTAACTTCCACCAAGGCTAATTCGAGATCGCGGCCGTTAATCGCGGTGTGGAACTTTGAGTTGAGATGTTTCGAGAATTCCTCTTCGGTGAGTTCAGCCATAGTGAAGCTTTCATTGCGCCTGATCGTGAAGCGTCGTGAGCCTGCGGATCTCGAACCGGCGTGAACCAGCAGGAATGCTGACCACCACTTCGTCGCCTTCTTCTTTGCCCATGAGGCTGCGGCCAATGGGCGAGACCGTCGAGATCAATCCCGCAGCCGGATCGCTTTCTTCCGGCGTCACCAGACGATAGGTGACTTCTTCGTCGCGGGACGCATCGTAAAGAACCAGCGTCGATCCATAGCCGGCCTTGTCGTGCGGAATGCGGGATAGATCGATCGAGGCCACTTCGCTCATCCGCTGCCGCAATTCGCGAATGCGGGCTTTGACCATCGTCTGCCGTTGCAGGGCTGTTTGGTATTCAGAGTTCTCGCGCAGATCGCCGAACTCACGCGCCCGTTTGATCTCTTTCGGGAGATGCACGCGCAACTCGGTCTCGAGTTCGTCGAGTTCGGCCTGCCGTTTCTGTTTTACTTCATGAGTCATGACACTGATTCATTGATTCACTGGATCAATGTATGAATTCGGTTAGGCCTTGCCCTTATCGTCCAAAGCTTCTTCGATCGCCTGGCGCATCAGTTGTGGCGTGGACATTGGGCTGAAGCCTTGAAAGTGCTTGACGATCCTGCCGTCGCGCGAGATCACGAAGCTCTGCGGAATTACTGAACGGCCGTTAACTGCCTCCACCAGCGGCTCCGCGAGCGTGCCATCGTCCCAAATGATCTTGTAAGGGACGTTCTGGTTTTTCACATAATCCTTGACGCGCTCAGGATCGTTTTGTTCGTTGTAAGTGGTCGCCAAGCCGAGAACGACGAGCCCCCGCGACTTGTATTCGTTGCTCATCTTGACGAGTTCCGGCATTTCCATGCGGCATGGACCACACCACGTCGCCCAAATATTCACGACGACGACCTTCTGCGAAAAATCTGACAGTTTCAGCGATTCACCGTCGAGTGTTTTCAAGCTCGTGTCGCGCAGCGGTTGAGGAAGCGCCACGAACCCGGGCGCCGGAGCGGCCGGATTAGAGACTGTGCCCGGCCTCGTCGTCACGCTGGGCGTAACTGCAACGTTAGGATTCTTGCTCGACCGCCATTCGGCGATGGCCCACCAGGTGATGAGACCCAGTCCGATGAGCGTGATGGCGATGCGGCCACCAGTCCAGAATTTTTCGTCCTCACTCTTGACAGTTGTCGCGGTTGATTCTGTTTCTATCGATGAAGCCACGTAAATCCTGCTTTCTCCAAATCAATTTTCCACGGACGCGACCCGAAAAGTTGCCACCCGTTTCAGGTCATTGCCAATAATCGCATATTCCCCCGGCATCAGCGAAGTCTTTGGACGCAGTTCCATGAAGACTTCGTCCCCGTTCTTCGCCAGACCGCGCGGAATCGGGCGGATGATTTCGGCTGAAGAAATCGCGAAACCCGCCAAGCCGCGTTCGGCGATGGCTGTCACCCTTCGCGACCCGCGATGCGGCGTGAGCCAAACCAGCATCGGTGGATGCGCGCCGCCGTGCTCGATCGTGAACACAAACACACGTGTGCTCGCCGGCAAGACCGTCGCGGCATGCTCGCCCTTCAGTTCCAGGAAACTGGTGGTCGTATTCTTCGCCACCTGCTCAGTCCTCAGCGGCGTCGTCGCGGTTTCGAAAGGCAATGCGACTAATCTATTTTGCTGATCGAGTACATAGATCAAAGAATGATCAGCCGGAGGCGCAGGCAGAAATTCTGTTTGAGCAAACAGCGCGGCCTGATAAAGACCAATCAAGAGCAAAGATACCGTTATTTTCCGCTGCATCATCTTCTGTCTCGTAAGCTACGCAAGCAAAAACTTGTCGTCAAGACCCCACGTCATTAAACTTTCCCTCGTTAAGGCCATGGCCACTCAGATTCGGAGCAAACGAATGCGTAACTCTTCGCGGTTATCTCAAACAGCAGCAGGCCTGTTGACCTTGAGCCTGACGGCAGCGGTTGTCGCTCAGGACATTTCCGGCGGCGCTGGCGTCTTGCTGGCCGGCGCCGACGTGGAAGCCAAGCTCGGCAAAGGACTCTTCACGCCGGTGCAAAGCAAGCCTCACGTCAACAAGGCTCCGGACAAAAAACCTGTGCGACGGACCATCGCCGCGGCCCACCCGCGGACAAACGCCGGCGGCACTCGTCCGACGAATACCGGCAACTCCGGCAATCGCACCGGCGGCGCGCGCCCGGCGCTTGATGCCGAAGGCTACAACAAACAAGGCGATGATTTATTCGATGCCGGCAAATACGATCAAGCCGCCGATGCCTATCAACAAGCGATCAAGTTGCGGCCTGATTACGCGGAAGCTTATCTGAATCTGGGCGAGACCTATTTCAACCTGGGTCGTTACGACGAAGCGATTACCGCCGATAATAAAGCAATCGAATTGAAATTGAATTCAGCCGACGTATATCGCGCGCTGGGGTTGGCCCAATTGCATCAGAACAATCTCTCCGACGCGATCGCGGCGCTGCAGCGCGCCAACGAATTGAAGCCCGGAGATGCGGAGACGCGCAACGGATTGAGTCTCGCTTATTACGATCAAGGAGTCGCGGCCTACAACGCAAACAATTACGACGAGGCCATCAATCGTTACCACGACGCGATTGCGATCAAGACTGATTACGCCGAGGCCTACAACAATCTCGGCGATGCCTTCCGCCACCAGAACAAACCTGCCGAAGCCATCGACGCTTACAAGCACGCTGTTGCCATTAAGGTTGACACGCTCGAGCCGTACAGCAACCTCTCGATGATGTACGACGAACTGGGCCGTTACGCGGAAGCGGTCGATGCATACAAACAGGTCCTCAGATTGAAACCCGACGATGCCGAAGCGAACAACAACATGGGTTACGCACTGGGCAAGAGTAAACGTTGGACCGAGGCAGTGCAGGCGTTCAAGCGCGCAATTGAATTGAAGCCGGACTATGCCGAAGCGTACAGCAACCTCGGCTGGGCCTATAACAACCTCAACGATTTTCCCTCGGCGCTGCAACCGTTGAAGAAGGCAATAGAGTTGAAGCCGTCGCTACCTGAGGGCCATTTTAATATCGGAATTACCTACACGCGCCTGGCGCAAACCTCGGCGACTCTTGATTACAAACAACAGGCGCTGACTGAATTTCAACAGACGATTAAACTGAAACCTGATTGGCCCGCGGCCCAGAACAATTTGGGAGTAGCCTACGGAAATCTCGGCAAATGGAAGGAAGCAATCGCCGCGCATAACGAAGCCGTGCGCTTGAAACCGGACTATGCCGGCGCCTTGTACAATTTGGGAATCGATTACCTGATGAGCTGCGACAAGAAAACGGCGGCCGAGCAGTATCAAAAACTCAATCCGCTGAATCCAAACAACGCTAACGTGCTCTA
>CBFHBI010000168.1:0-6059 GCA_965653755.1 uncultured Blastocatellia bacterium | reverse complement strand
TTCCGCCGTCACTCGTCTTAAAAACTCCGCCTCCGGGTCCGCCGAAGTAGAAAACCATCGGCTGCGAAGCGACGCCGGCCACCGCGGTCACACGTCCGCCGCGAAAAGGCCCGATCTGTCTCCACTGCAAAACCTTCAGCGGATCATTCGTTGATGAGCTTGGATTGGTCGCCGCGGCCTGCTGACGTCTTTGACCGTGCACGATCACGCTGAGCGTGAAGGCACAAAGAATAACGACGGAAACAAAAAGCGACACACGTATGGTCTTAAGCATTTTGATTGGGCTCCTCTGTTTTCGATCCGACAAGCGATTGGTACTAAGCGGTGAGCGCGAATGCTATCGCAAAGTGTGGCGAAATGAAAATGGAGATTTGGAGTGCGTGCGCATTCGGGGCCTTAGCCCGACCGTGAGGGAGGGCTCAATACTCGCGGCGATGAGCCCTCCCTCACGGTCGGGCTAGTGCCCCGTTGGATTGCGTGTTAAGTTGACCGCCGTTATTGATCATGAACCAACCGATCGCGCATTCCTCAAAAGGGTTCTTCGACAAACTGCTGCAGCCGTTTCGCCCGGCGCCGCCCGCGGCAGTTCAAATAACCGACCCGCCAGTCGTCGCGCGCAAGTATCGCTATTGGCAGAAACGCGTCTTGATTTCCTCAATCATCGGCTACGCGACGTTCTACTTTGTGCGCGCGAACCTTCCCATCGCGATGCCGATAATGGAGCGCTCTCTCGGTATTCATAAAGAGCAACTCGGCTTGTTTCTCACGCTGCATGGATTGCTGTACGGAGTTTCAAAATTCGGAAATGGCTTTCTGGGCGATCGCGCCAACGCCCGTACGTTCATGGCCTTTGGCCTGGGCGCGTCCGCACTGATGAATGTTTTTTTCGGTTTCAATTCGACAGTCGTTGTGCTCGGCGTGATCTGGATGGCCAACGGCTGGTTTCAGGGCATGGGGTTTCCGCCGTGCGCCCGTCTGCTGACGAATTGGTTTCCGCCAAAACAATTGGCGAGTCGCATGTCGATCTGGAATACGTCACACCAGATCGGCGGCGGACTCGTGGCGGTTCTTTGCGGCTATCTCGTAGTCGTCAATTGGCGACTGGCGTTTTTCGTTCCGGCCGCAATTGCCTTCGGCGTCGTCATCTTTGTTTGGTTCACACTACCGGACACGCCGCCATCTCTCGGCCTGCCGGAAGTGGCCGGCACCGAAGGTCATTCGCAGCGCCATGAGTCGAGCGCCGAGTTCCGCCGGTTCGTGATCGATCATGTCTTCCGAAACAAGTACATCTGGATCGTCTCGATCGCAAACTTCTTTGTTTACACCCTTCGCTATGCAATTTTTAATTGGGGCACGACAATCCTTTGGGAAACGAAGCACGTAAAGATCACTCATGCCGGCTGGATGCTCGCGGCCTTCGAAGTGAGTGGTGCCGTCGGGGCCATCTCCGGCGGCTGGATTACGGACAAGTACCTGGGTGGACGAGCCGCGCGCGCTTGCGTGGCGTACATGGCGATGGCCGGCGTGTCGCTGTTCGCATTCTGGAAACTTCCCGTCCAATCTGAATTGATATTGACAGGATTGCTGGGTGCTGCCGGCTTCTTCATCTATGGCCCACAGTGTCTGCTCGCGGTTGCGGCCGCCAATCTGGCGACGAAGCGGGCAGGCGCAACGGCGATTGGATTGACCAGCATCTTCGGTTACGCGAGCACGGTTCTGTCCGGTTGGGGATTGGGCGCGCTGGTGCAGCGCTATGACTGGAACGCGGGATTTTTAGGATTGATAATCGCCGCCGCGATTGGGACGCTCCTGTTTATCGCAGCGTGGCCGGCGAAGGCGCATGGATATGAGCGGGCGCCGTGATTGGAGCGCGGGCATCCCTGCCCGCATGAGCGTGAAGCGCGAACAACTTGAGCGTGCTCCGCACGCTTTGCGGGCAAAGATGCCCGCGCTCCATCTTCGCGTTATTGCAGCGCTCGATAACGTTCCCGATCCGAATCAGCCAAACGATCCGACGGCGGCACGGGGACGAATGGTTTGAAGTCCGGCTGATCCGCAAAGATTCCAAACATCGGCACGGCCATCGCATCAGTCAAATTCAACGGCCTCAATCCCAGGACTAACTCGACTGTGCGCAACACGCTGAGTTGATCGTAATGATCGCTCACCAGCGCGTTCTTCTTAACGTAGGGTCCCGCGGCGAAAGCGATGCTGCGGGTCGCGTCCACGTGATCGGGCCCGTTTTGCGCGTCGTCCTCTTCAACCAGAATCAGCGACTGCTTCCAAATGGGACTGCGGGCGATCGTTTCGATCACATGTCCCAGCGCGGTATCGTTCTGGGCGACGAATTGATAAGCGTCGAGAATTTTCTTGTTCGATCCGTCGGTGTGATCGTTTGGCAGCCAGATGTATTGAAACTGCGCGACGTGACCGAGCTGCAGCTGCGTCGCAAAATCTTTCTTCCATTCGCGCACGCGATCGAGATCAGAAGTCTTCAGCTCCCAGGAACGAAAACTGAACGGATAATGATAAAGATACTCGGCGAATGAACGTTTCAATCGCTCATCTCGTTTCAACGCCGCCGCGAAGCTGTAATCCCCCGTCAGAAAATGGGAGAGTCGACTAGCAAAGGCTTCATCGCCGAGCAATTCGTATGCCTGTGAGTGGGTATCGGCGCGACCGGCATAAGGTGTCGCGAGTTGGTTAAATTCAGTGCCGCGGTCTTCACCCGCGGCGGCGGTGTCGATGACTTTGGCGTAGAACTTCTTCGACAATTCGCCGTCTGGGCCATAAAGTCCGGTGAGAATCTTCCAGGCGCGCGAGAAAAGAAAATAGTTCTCGCCGTAAATCCGATAATCGATCTGTCTTTCATCCAAACGATCCCAAATGTAAGCCGGCGAGAGCATTGCCGGAACCATCCCATAGGGATAACCGCTGCCGGCGCACGCGACTTTGGGGACTGCACAAGGATTGTTCTTCGCGTTCCAGCGATACGAATAAGTGAGATTGCCCATCCATTCGACGAACGGACTGACGTAGCCGCTCGTGGTGTAGCTATGGCCCAGCACGCTGATCTCGCCATCGCAGTAAAAATTATCGAGCGTCACATACTCGTCGGCCAGTTGATGCTGAATCGGCGACACAGCGCGGCCAAATAGTGTCAGCTTTGGATCGCCATTGCCCCGACCGAGATCGCCGAGCACCTGATCGTACGTGCGATTCTCTTTGATGATGTAGAAAACGTATTTGATGGGGAGCTTGAATCCGGATTTCGGATCGAATAAAGGACCGCTCTTATTTACCTGGCTCGTCCAGGCCCGCAGATTCCGGTTGACATCGTCGAAATCAATGATCGAGACCGATCCTTTCAAAAGCTTCAGAACATAATCACCGGTTCGACTCGGACCAGCGCCGGGCGGGCCTTTCGGATTTGGCCGCCGCGGCTGAATGCCTTTTGCATTCAGCACAATCAGTTGGCCGGCGTTGGTCAGGACTTTTGTTGGATACCAACCCGCGGGAATCAAACCAAGTTGTTTGTTGGTGGTGCGATCGATTACCGCGACCGCGTTCGTGTGGCCCAGGGTAACGAACAGACGCTTGCCTTCGACTGTGCAGGAAGTTGGCGCCACGCCGAACTTGTTGCCCTTCTCGGCGACTGAAATTGTCGCCGTGACGCGCTGGCTGGCGCTGTCAATCACTGAAAGACTGTCAGCGCCGGTATTGACCACATACATTTGACGCCCGTCAGAGCAAGACTCTTGCGGCGTCCGTCCCACGGCAATCTTCTTGATTAAGTTCAAATCGCGATCGAAAACGAACACCTGATCTTCACCCAGCACGGTGACGAACAGTTTCCCGCTGAGATAACGAACCGTGTACGGGTAATAGCCGGCTTTGATCTCGTGCTCGACCTGCGACGTTCCAGTATTCAGGATTCCCATGCCGCCGCCGACAAATCCACCGGTGCCGTTTTTCTGCGTGGCCATGTAAGCCACGGCGAAGTGTTGTGCATCAATCGGCGCCAGGCCACCGACGAAGCCGCCGACCTTGTACTCGCGAATCACGTCGAAGTTCTTATCGACGCGATAGACTTTCTGATCGAAGCCGCCGCTGATATACAAGTCGCCATCCAAACCGACGTTGGCGCTGGGAAAAAGCGAGTTCAGCCTGATCGTTTTGATTACCTGCGTGCTCTGCGGATCGACAATCGAAACTTCCTGCGGCTCCTGGTAGTAGTATCCCGTATTCAAGACCACGACTTTGCCGGCAAATTCGACCATCTCGTAAGGCAAGCGGCCGACGTCAACCTGCATTCCCGCAGGAGCAATGCGCCAACCGTTCGGTAGTTCGACTTCGGCGGTTTGCGTCGTCTTCGCAGCGCGTTGCGCGTCTTTGACGTAAGACAGGATCGATTCGTAAGGAGTGTGCTTGGCGAATTCCCATAATTCGCGATTTAGATCTTCCTGATCATCGGGATCATCGACGCGTCGCTGGGCCAACCCGGAGGTCACGCAAAGGAAAACGATCACCATTGAAATGAGCGCGCAAAGCAAACGCGCAAAGTGCCGTAGGCACAGAATATTTATAGAAGGAGACGCCATATCAATCACTCGAAACCTCATTACCTTCAGTGAGCTATAAACATTTCGCCGCGACGCGGCGAAACCTTGCACGGGGTGTCAGAAGCCCGACCGTTAGGGAGGGCAACTCTCGTCACCGAGCCCTCCCTAACGGTCGGGCTTCTGACAGAGTCTTCAGAACAATTCCTGTAAAGCTTCATCAATCGATCGGACACCGACCACGCGCAAGCCCAACAATTTTTCCAACCCCTTAGTATTGGACGCCGGCATTACAATCCGGTTAAATCCGAGCGCTTGCGCTTCGCGCGCGCGTACCGATGCCTGGGTCGCCCCACGCACTTCGCCGGTCAAACCGACTTCGCCGAAAACGGCCGTGTGCGCGTCGATGGGTTGATTGCGAAAACTGGAAGCGATCGCGGTGACTAATCCCAAATCGACTGCCGGTTCGTCAACTTCCAAACCTCCTGCGAGATTAACGAAAACATCGTCGCCCAGCAGTTGCATCCCCGCGCGTTTTTCCAGGGTCGCGATCATCAAAGCGACTCGATTCTGATCGACACCCTGCGTCATTCGCTTACCCGTTCCGTATTTCGACGTTGAAACCAGCGCCTGGATTTCGACCAGCACGGGTCGTGTGCCTTCCATGCAAGCGGTGACGATTGAACCGGCCGCATCCGCGGGCCGCTCGGCCAAAAACATCTGCGAAGGATTCGCTACCGGCATCAATCCCGAATTCGTCATTTCAAACACGCCGACTTCATTCGCCGCGCCGAACCGATTTTTGGTCGCGCGCACGATGCGGTGATTGTGATGACGCTCGCCTTCGAAATACAAAACCGTATCGACGATGTGCTCCAACGCGCGCGGACCGGCAATCGATCCTTCCTTCGTCACATGGCCAATCAAAAATACGGGCAGGCCGCGGCGCTTCGCCAGCAGCAGAAACTGCGCCGCGACTTCGCGAATTTGCGAAATCGATCCCGGCGCTGATTCGATTTCAGGAGAGAACGTCGTCTGGATCGAATCGACGATCACGGCGGCCGGCTTCAGTCTTTCAATTTCGCGCTGAATGTTCTCGAGATTCGTTTCCGGCAAAAGCAAAAGATTCGAGGCTGCAATCCTCAAACGCTCGCCGCGCAACTTAATCTGCCGCTCTGATTCTTCGCCGGATATATAAAGGACCGTCGAACCGCCCGCGCTCAATTTGTCAGCGACTTGCAGCAACAGAGTGCTTTTGCCGATTCCGGGATCACCGCCGAGCAGCACGAGCGTTCCGGGAACGATGCCGCCACCCAGCACGCGATCGAATTCATTCACACCGGAAGAGGTGCGCGTATCGTCCTGCGATTCGATTTCATCGTAAGCAATCGCCTTCGCCTCGCGCACCCGAAAACCCTCGCGACCTGCGCCTTTCTTCGTCTTGGCGACACGTTCTTCGACGAGCGAGTTCCACTCGCCGCATTCGGGACATTTACCCAG
>CBFHBI010000167.1:0-6075 GCA_965653755.1 uncultured Blastocatellia bacterium | reverse complement strand
GATGGTGCCTCTTGTCATCCCCAGGTCTTCGGTAGTCATCAACAGCCCGAAGTCATAGAAGTTCGTCTCGGAGGTGATCTCCGCCTCGTTGCGGCCACGCACATTTACGATGCTGCCCAACCTCTGATACTGATTGTCGGGTGAGACGGCCCACAAAATATAGGCAGTGCCCTTGGGTGCATCTTTCAAGTTGTGGAAATGCATCGTTACTTCCGTAGCGTCAGCATGCTTATGTGGCTTGATGAAGATCTCGGCCCGGGCACCTTCCATCGCGCCACTGAAGTTAATCTTCAGCTTGCTTTCATGGCCTGGGCGAAACTCACGGATGCCAATCATCGGCACCGCATATTCACTCGGCGGGATCACCGCGGCTACCGGCTCACCCACGGTCGCACCGTAAGGCAGCACAGTTAGTCCGCTTGGCACTGCACTGCGAAAGTAAACCCGAGTTCGCTCGTTGTAGGTTGTAAGATTCGCCTCCGGCGATGCGATTAGCATGAACTGTGAAAGTGGTATCGAGGTGCTAAAGGTGCCGATGCCGTTATTGAGGTCAATTGGTCCCAATAACGTCAATCCGCCGTTCGGTGCGACGGCGTAAACATTCATCGACGTTATTCCGGGCGGCAAGCTGGTCAGATTGAGCTTGATCGTAGTGCCACTCGGATCGCGCAGAATGGTGGCTCGTCCGGTGGCGCCGCTTAGTCCTACCGGATTGAGCGTTACTACTGTCTCCCGTCCCACCGGATACTCGACGATGGTGTAAGTTCCGTCAGGGTTTTGGATGGTGGTTACTCGCCGCTGTCCGACGACAACCACAGACAATGCGAACAAAAGTGTAATCCCGACTACGATGCCGGATAGAGGTCTATTCATGATTTGTGCCCCTCTCTAATGCTGAATATTGGTCGGGTGCAATTTCGAGGTATGAAGAAAGAGCAATGAATGTGCCGCTTGTTTGTTTCAAAACAAGTCTAAAACGTTCACACATGTGCGAAGCCCAGCGAAGCAAAGTCGGACAGAAGTATCAAACGAAGTGATGCGAAGACGTTCAGTGTCAACAACCGTCGGCTGTTTCGCGAAGGCAGTTTATCGACCGAGTATAATCGGCAGCCCGGCGGCGATGGCCAGCACATCCATAACCGTATTGAACGTCGGTGAACTACCGCAGGTTCCTAAACACCGATACGAGTGCAGCGAGAAAGGCGATGCCGCCAACGACATAGACTGCGGCAAGCCACATGCGCACGAAGGACCCGCATAGTCGACATCGCACCACGGAACGTTTTCGAATACGGTGACGGCACTTAGGACAGACTTTCATACTCCCAACGTGTGACAAACCTTATCCGCTTTTCTTGACGAAAGTTTCTCCATTAGGTAGCTGAACGTTGCGTAGCGCAGCCTCACAGTGCATGGCAATAGAACAACGATCGGGCATGGCGACATGCGTTAGCTAACACCCGCGGCGTCGCGAACTGCCTTGTATAAACTTAGGGCGGCGGCACGTCCATTGCACAAGTATCCCACGCATCAAGATCGTCCGATCAATTCTCAGTCGGTGCGAATGGCAGAGCGCACCAACTGCGAAGCGGCGACGAGGCTACAAATCTCGGGATCGTTGGTCTCACCGCCGGTTTCTCTTCTCATCGGACATTCAAACCATAAATAAAAGGAGTTCGTATCGTGGATCGTGTTGAGAGGATCGACAAAATCATCGGACGGGCAGTGTTGTCCCTGGAGTCGGCTAATAATCTCGGACCCGTAGTAGACCTGCTGGTCGATCCTTTGTCAGGCAAATTAGCCGGTCTGGTTGTGCAGCGGAGCAGCGACCAAACAGAGACACTCGTCAGCATTCGCGATATTCATGGGATTGGTCCGGCTGCAGTCGTGGTCGAAGGCGATGAATCTCTGGTATTAACCGAAAGCGTCCCCGTTGAATACTCTACCGAGAGCCCAAGCCGATCTGAATGGCGTCAAGGTGCTGACCGAACATGGTCAACTACTCGGAAAAATCGCGAACTTATTTCTTTGTCTGACAGAAAGGCCGGTCTTCATTTATGAAGTCCGTTCATCTTTAATCGACAAGTTATTGGGCCGCGCCGTTTACTTTGCCGCCTCGCTTGGCTGCGCGTTCTCTGACGACAGATCTGCCCTTGTTGTCGCTGCCGAGCCCGAAGGAATGGATCATCGTGTGGAAGCCGCGGCGGAGCGTTTGCTGGAGCCCTTTGTCGCCGCCACGAGGCCACCCGCATTTACAGTGCAGGTACGAACGCGCGTACACTGAACGTCAGATCGGTCGGAACAAATGTTAAAGTAACGGTGAACGTTTAGAGCAACGAGTTCCTATCACCGGCCCTGACGGCGCAGATATTTGAGCACTCGTGGGACGTCGGAACTTACGAACTAATCGAGGGCAGCTACGGTGCTGGATCGTTTCGTGTGCATCTGTCGGGGAAAAAACTCAAGGGTGAATTTCTTATGGAACAATCAGCAAAACCCAGCCAATGGAAAATCACGAAGCAGTAGCAGTCGCCGCGAGAAACGATCTGTCGATTTTGCACTACGGACAATATCTAAAATCAGTTGACCGTGACATCCCTGGTCAAAGTAGTTCCCGCAGAGTAATGGCATTTCTGATGGCGTGTCCGCCGATATCGTTGTTGAAGAAAACGTAGACGCTATCTAATGAGCGTTGCCACCTCTCAATTCGGCTCGCCCATGTCCGCAACACCGATCTGTCGTAAGAACCTGAGTACGCTGACTTTCCCGGACCGTGAAATCGCACATAGGTAAAGTCGGCGGTGATCTCGCGCGGTCCTCCGTTTCCCAAATCATGTATGCAGAGTGCCACGTTATGTTGTGCGAGTAGGCGATAGACTTTCGGTTGGAGCCAGCTCTCATCGCGGAATTCAAAGACGTAACGGTATGTCGCCGGCATCGCTTTGAGGAACCGGGCGAGACGAACGGTGTCGCAGTGCCAGTGTGGCGGCAGTTGAAACAGAATTGGCCCGAGCTTGTCACCCAGTCTATCGACATGGGTGAATAGTTTGCGCGAAGAAGTAATCGGGGCCTTGAGCTTCTTCATATGAGTAATAAAACGGCTGGCCTTTACGGCAAAGGTAAAGTTGCGCGGCACTGTCTCGCGCCAGTTCGCAAAGGTCGTGAGTTTTGGTAGCTGGTAAAAACTATTGTTGATTTCTACCGCGTCGAAATGGTTGGCGTAGAATCGGAGCATTTCCCGTTGCGGTAGCTTCTCTGGATAAAAGAGGCCGACCCAGTGTTTGTAGTTCCAACCCGAAGTGCCTACATAAATTTTCCCGGCCACATCAGTTTCCGAAAAACTATTGTTCAGACGCATTGGGACCTGGCTCGGTGTCAGTCAAATTCGATTCATCCTTTGCCTGATGTCTTGGCCTGGCTCCCTGCCTGCGTTGGTTTTCACTCTCACGCATAGCCTGATGCTTCTTGTCGGTGCGCTCGTGATCCTTCTTTGCGCGGTGTTTGTCAGACATCCTCTTGTCGCCTCCTTCTCAAACTTTTTGCGTCAATGCTTCGGAACGCGCTGTGGTGCCGGCTTGTTCGTACGGCGCGGCACTTTGCTCGGAGATCCGATAGCGTAACAGCGCGCCGACACCGCCAACCTGAGCCAGCCGAGTCGCATCCTCGATGAAAGTGATTTTGGCCGCGGACAGTTGTTTGGCGCGACTTACTAGCTCGTTCGCGATGGTCTGCTGGTTGAAGGTCTCCGGTAATCCATCACCACCATCGTAAGCTTGCAGCACCTTCTCAACTTCGTTCGGGTCGTAAGACAAACTCTGGGGAGAGGAAGCGATCAGCAGCTCATCCACCTGACCATTCGATAGGGCCGCGAGGGTATCAAACACTCCAGCCACGGCGAGATTGTCAGCCCGAAATTCATTCAGCAATTGCTCGACCTTTTCGGAATCGGCGAGAGAGTCGTAGGCGCGAAAAGCCTTCAGGGTGTGCTCAAGTAGTTCGTGTTCGGGTGTGTCAATGCTCAAACTCAGCACATCGACGACTTTCTCTGACAAAGCTTTGGGAAGTTGCTCGCGCAGAATAGGAATGACTACATCCTGATCGCCGGCGAGAATGATGTGCTCAATCTGCTCTTCATTGACCAGACGCTCAAGATTGTCGACGACCTCTTTTGCGTGCTGCAGATGATAATTTTCGGTATGGCGTTGATAGCGTGCCTGCGACCAGCCGCCCACCTTGGTTTGTTTGGTTTTGGTGTTCTTGATTTGCTCCTGCTCGACTGTGCGTCCAGCGGCAAAGACAAAGATCTGCGCACGATTCGTGTCTGCCAGGACAACCGCGTAGCGGCGATACTGGCCGTTTAACCTGGCCAATCCGTAAACCTGCGGCCGATCGAGCACGAATAGACGGTTGCGTTCGAAGGGGGCATCGAATGCGCCAATCTCGAAGAAGTCATTGGCCGACGCGCAAGCGAAAATGGCCAGACCCTGAGTCGTAGAAGGGATGTCATTTTCCAGGTAACGAACAATCCGCACAAAGTCTTCTTCAAAGCTTTCGCGCTCGGGCGATCGCGATGGATAAGACTTGCCGCGCTCGGTCAGTTGTTTCCGCACAAACGGCAGGAACGTTCGTTGGCCGGTGGCGTCAACTCGGGCGTCAAGATAGAGACTTATCACTGGCGCCGGTACCGGCTCGAATTGCAGCAGTCGCTCGATAAGCGTGTCCGGGTCTGTGCTTTCAGCATCGTGCGCGACTTTTGTATTTGTATCAATCATCGTGTCATGTCTCTCCTGTTTCGGTTCAATACCTTGGTGTTGGACTAACGAACGCTAACGCTCCTTACCGCGGGCAAATACTTTCCGCGTTCAGAAATCAGGCAATGACAATGCCGATGCGATTCACAGGTCGGAAGGTACGGTTGCGAACACATCATGCGAATTGGCTAGCGTCGAAAGAGTAGGAAGTATGCAAGTGCGTATCGCCAAAAAATGGTCGCGTGGGGTAATTACGGCCCACGTGAGGTGAGTAAGACGCCGAATAAATCTGTGGGACCGTTTGCGGGACAGCCGCGGAAAACTTTAACTGTTAGACGGGTGGGCGACGTGTTGGTCAGAGGCAGGACCGCCGCACTCGATGCCCTCCAGCGTATTGTAGATGGCAAACAAACAATGACGATCTACAAGCCGATTCTGCCGCTCGCCAACAGCGACGTCGACTCTGCGATAAAACTTGCCCGCGGTCAAAGCGAATTAAGAAAACGGAGTGGTGAACTTGAGACAAACCGGCATAGGCACCTCGGCAACTTGTTTACCCGAGCTCAGCTGACCAGTCTTTTGATCCACCCGGAAGACCACGATGTTGTTAGAGTTTTGATTAGCCACCAACAGAAACTTCCCTGTCGGGTCGATCGCAAAGTTGCGCGGCGTTCGGCCTTGCGTTGATTCATGACCGAGCAGGTTCAGAGAGCCATCGCGCGGATTGATCCCAAAAATAGCGATACTGTCATGGCCGCGATTTGAGCTATAAAGAAAGTGCCCGTCTTTCGAAACTTCAATTTCGGCGCCCGTGTTTGTCCCGTTAAATTTGTTCGGCAGAGTGCTTAGGGTTTGCCGCTCCGCCAAACGCCCATCGCCCAAGTCGCGGCTGAAGGAAGTTACCGTCGAATGTAGTTCATTCAAAACAAACAGATATCTGCCGTTCGGATGAAACGCCAGATGGCGTGGACCGGCGCCTGGCTTAACCTGCACCCAGGGTTGATTCGCCGGCGACAACTTTCCCGAACGAGCGTCGAAACGGAAGATCATAATTTTGTCTGTTCCCAAATCGCATGAGTAAGCGAACCGGTTCGCTGCGTCAAGCGCGATGTAGTGAGCATGCGGACCTTGCTGCCGCTCTCGGTTTAGGCTCGAGCCTTCATCCTGTTTAAAATCCGCTGCCGGGCCCAAAGTGCCGTCGCGCTGAATCGGGAAAACTGCGACGTTGCCTCCGGTATAGTTTGCAACCAGGACAAACTTGCCCCCGTTATCAACCTGCAGATAACAAGGATCAGCGCCCAACGAAGCTTGTTGGTTTAGCAGC
>CBFHBI010000166.1:0-6081 GCA_965653755.1 uncultured Blastocatellia bacterium | reverse complement strand
ATACGAACCTGGTGCGGCCAATCACAGTTGACCGCACCGAAGTGGTTTTTGATTTCTTCTTTGCGGATGTCTCAGAAAGCGCGCGCGAACAAAACGCGAAAAGTATTAGCATCGGCGAGCGTATTCAGGATGAGGACGTTGACATTTGCGAGTCCGTGCAACGCGGACTCAAGTCACGCGCCTACGACACAGGTCGTCTCTCAGTTCGGCGTGAAGGCGGCGAGCATCTGTTTCACAGATTGCTTTACGATGATCTAAAAAGTGGTTTGACTGCTTGGTAGTATTGTAGGGGCGGGGCTCGTCCCCGCCCGCCACACAGATAGCCGGGCAGGGACAAGCTCTGCCCCTACAGCCGGCTACGACGCAGGCGGTAATTTCTTAAAACCTTTTTCCAGCGCTGCCCGCAAACGATCGACTGCCGTCGTGGGATCGCCTACCAAAATCGGATCCGTAAATAACAAGACCTCGCCCGTGTGCGCATCCACAATCCCAATTTGCATCTTCAGATAGGCGTGCTCGCCGCTCACCAACACGCCAAATGTCTGCTTGCCGCCGGTCAGTTTCTGTCCCTGACCGCGAATAAAGATAATCGCATCCGCGTTCTTATCCAGATTCAGATTCAACACTTCGTCGCCCATCGAGAAGCGCCCCTTCTTCACGTCGCTCTTCTTCTTCATTATTTTCGGCAGCAGCTCGTTGAACTTCGTCTGAAAGTCCGCGACATTGTACTTCTGTTGGGACTCGCCCTCCGATGTTGCCGGCGCGGCAAGTCTCTTGACGCCGTGCTTGTCCAGCAACACGGCCGAGACGGCATCCTCCGCGCGCTGGCTCAACTGATCAGATTCGGCCGCCATTCCCTCGGGGCCTTTCATGCTGTTGCGCACGACGTCAATCTTGGCCGGCAGGATTACGACATTGCGGACGACTGTCTGTTTGTTTGCGAGTTTCGGATGCAGATACTGAGCGCGAGTTATCGACGCCGAGATCCCAACTGTCAGGAGCGCGAGCGAAAAACTCAGCGCATGAATTGTGCGCCGACGAATGCAGTAACGCGAGGTGTTCATGGTGCAGGTCTCCTTAAACTTTCGATTCGCTTTTGAATTCGTTCGTGGTCTATCGCAGCCGGCGCCAGCTCGAGGTACTTCTGGTACTCGACGACAGCGTCGTTCGCACGCCCTGATTTTTCATACAACATCCCCAGACCGCGATGCGCGACGGGCGCCGGATCTTGCTGACTCAACGCTTGCAAGTAGAGCTCTTCAGCTTTCTGTTGATGCGCCTTGGCATTCTCCTGGCCTGCAGGCGTCGCGAGCAGGTCGCGATCCTCTTCTTCAACGGTCCGCTTCTCGCGTTTCTTCGCCGCATCTTTTTTCGCGCCGTTAGTTGACTCTTTGTCTGTCAGCTGCGGCGTGCGTGGGCCCAGGTTGCGGTAGCTCTCCGCCAACCAAAACAGGTTTTCGGAATCAGGATGAAAATCTACCAGGCGCTGGGCGAGATAAACCGCTGAACGAAAGCGTGCGGAGTTGATCGCCAACTGCACGTCGTGCCGCATGGTCGGTTCCATCTTCTTAAAGTACGCCGCTTTCTCGCGATTCAATTCCATCTGTGGCGTGATTTTATCGGCCCGGCCGCCGAGATAATTGCTCAGGTACTTGATTCTTTCATCCAGCGCCGGATGGTCGTTGTAGAACAATCTGATGTTCTCTCCTTCAATGTCCTTGTTGAGAAGCTTTATCACATTGACCATCTCTTCGGGCGCGTACTCGGCATTGATCATCATGTCGATGCCTTTAAGGTCCGCTTCGCGTTCGAGGTCGCGGCTATAACCGAACATCGTAGCGATGACGATGAACGGAGCGACGGCGGTGGCAATCTGAATGACTGTCCCGACTCCTCCGCTGGGCGTATAAGCGCCCACGGCGGCAATGACATTCATCGTCAGAAATTTTTTACGGTTGCTGCGGTTTTGCAGATACGTGTGCCGCCGCAGAACGTGCGTCATCTCGTGCGCCAGAATCGCTGCGACCTCAGATTCGTTATCGACCAGCGACAGCAGACCGGTTGTGACATAGATCGATCCGTTCGGCAGCGCAAACGCATTCGGCTGCGAATCGCGCAGCGCCCGAAACTTCCATTTAACGTTTTCAATCTCACGATTGCGCGGCACGAGCACTCCCCCGATGTGCCTGAGGTAGGCATTGACCGTTTCGTCATCGAGCACCAGGCCCTCGCGTTCGAATCTGGCGTCAAGCAGATTCGCCTGCTCGAGCAATTCGAGATCGACCTTGCCGAACTTGAACTCGTTGGCCGCATCTACCGCTGCTGTCTGGGTCTGTGGTTCTTGCGGATGAGCTTTCGCGTTTAGACGCGGCGGATGCGAGATGAAAATCGGACTTATCAAACTGAGGCAGATCAGTTTGATAACACACCGACGCAGAAGCTTGGGCGACTCGGGAGCAAACATGTCCGTGGGACGCCGTTATGGCTCAACGGGCGTCTTTGAATTCACTCTTCAACGTACGGCCTTCGGAGTAAACGATGTCGCTAATCCGCCAACCGGCCGGGCCCTTGACGACGATGTAGGTGATCGTTTTCTTCTCGCCGAAATTTTCGAACGTTGCGTCGACCATTGCACGGCCCTCTTCCATGCGCGGCTTGGCAATCGCGAAATGCTTGATCTCCATGTCCTGCGCATCGTAGAGCGGATCGCCGTCAATCACGCCGACTTCGCCTTTCGAAGTGCGCGCGTCTTTCCAGATCAGATCGCCGAGGCTTTTTTCGAAATACTTATCGACCAGCGCGCGGCTGCGAGTTTGAAAGAACGGGCCGCGCTTCAGCTTTTGCGCCTTGTAGAGATCGGCTACCAGCGCATCCGGTGTTTGCGGTGTGGCGGTTGGTTTCTGCGCACGAATCGCAGGGGCGGCGCAAACGATCAGAATTGCCAGAATAATAAGTTGTCGGGTGTTAATCATCGTCATGCATAAACCTCGCGCGCCAGATTAGCGCAAAAATCAAAATGCGAAAAGGTAATCGCGGCTCACCAACTCCTAATGCGACAGCCCTTCGAACGAGTGTCCGAAGGGCTGTCTTACTTCAGAAGCAGAAGCTGCTTTCTAGCTGTTGCCGCTGTAGCCGCCGCTGTACATGCCGAAGCTGCCCCAGATTTCGTCGAGCGTCTTTTCGTTGGCAGCGAACTTGTCCGCGTCACCGCCGACCAACATGATGTAGTTGTCAGTGACGTCGGTCGCGACCAAAATCTTACCTTTGCCGGGCTTACCGTCTTCGCCAGTCGAAGTAAACGTCACCAGGCTATAGTCCTCGTTGAGTTCCTTGGTTGGTTCGAATTTGATGTCCTTTTCGCCGAACGCTTTGAGGATGTTCGTGGCGCGTTGCAGCAGGTCGTCCTTGGACAAGTTCTTATCTTTAAAGGCGACGACCATCACCGCAAAATCATATGGCGCCGGCACGGCGGCGGTATAAACATCGACGCCGTCCTTGGTTTCCCACTTGTCCTTGGTCCCCTGAGGAACCATGAACTCATAACCCTTCGCATCGTCATACATGCGAACCCAATCGGCGGGAACCGGATTAGTCGAGGGAGCTTTCTTCTCGTTCTTGGGAGCGCTGGCCGTTGAATTGGAGTTTGAACTTGAAGTCGCAGGTTTCGCTGGTGACGTACTCGCCGCAGGTGAATTGGCCGCCGGCTTTGAGCCGCAGCCCCATGTGACCAGCGCTAACGCGGCTAATAGAAACAAAAGTTTTTTCATTGATCCTCCGAACAAATGTTTGTCTTGGAAATCGGGACCTGAATAATCAAGCTGGCAAACTATTGCCCGGGTCTTGACGGAATTGCAGGGGAATCTCCGCAACTGAGTTTTTGAAGAGCGCGGCCACTCTAAAGGAGAAGCGCGCGCTAAGTCAAAAGAGAATTTGCCACAGAGACACAGAGGCGCGGAGGAAATCAGAAAGACAGACGTTGATTGCCCGTTCTCCTTTTTCCTTTTGAATCTCCGTGCCTCTGTGTCTCTGTGGCTATCTCTCGGTATTGCCGTTGCTTCGCAAATTCGAAGCTCGAAGTTATGATATGCGCGCTCCCAAGCTGAACCCATGAATGCTCTGCCGATAATTGTAGGTGCCCTGTGTGTGTTGGCGATTGCGTATCGCTATTACTCGGCTTTCATCGCCGCGAAAGTTCTGGCGCTTGATGACACGCGACCGGTGCCGTCGCAGACGATGTATGACGGCCACAATTACTACCCGACCAACAAATGGGTTTTGTTCGGCCATCACTTCGCGGCAATTTCCGGAGCTGGTCCATTGATTGGACCAGTGCTCGCGGCGCAGTTCGGATTTCTGCCGGGATTGCTATGGCTGGTGATTGGCGTGTGCCTCGGCGGCGCCGTTCACGATTTCATAATTCTGGTCGCCAGCATTCGTCGCAAAGGTAAATCGCTGGCGGAAATCGCGCGCACGGAGATCAGCGGGGTATCAGGTTTCGTTGCTGCGGTAGCGATTCTCTTCATCGTCGTGATCGCGCTCGCCGGTTTGGGTCTAGTCGTCGTCAACGCTTTGGCCGAATCGCCTTGGGGCACTTTCACCGTTGGCTTCACCATTCCGCTAGCGCTGTTCATGGGTCTTTACATGTATCGCTTTCGCAAAGGACGGATAGCCGAAGCGACGGTGATCGGCGTCGTCGGTTTGTTGTTGGCCGTGTACCTGGGCGGACGCATCGCAGATTCTTCATGGGCCACCGCCTTCACACTTTCGCCGCACAAAATTACGATCTTGATGGCCGTTTACGGATTCATCGCGTCAGTCTTACCGGTTTGGCTGCTGCTCGCGCCGCGTGATTACTTGTCGTCGTACCTGAAGATTGGCACGGTGGCCGTGCTGATTCTCGGCGTCATCATCGTCCATCCACATCTACAGATGCCTGCGCTGACTCCATTCGTCTCGGGCGGCGGGCCAGTCGTGCCGGGAAAAGTTTATCCCTTCGTCTTCATCACCATCGCTTGCGGCGCGATCAGCGGATTCCATGCGCTGATTTCATCCGGCACAACGCCAAAGATGATCAAGAAAGAGACCGACGCGCGCATGATTGCCTACGGCAGCATGTTGATGGAAGGCGTCGTCGGCGTCGTGGCGTTGATTGCTGCGACGTCACTCTTTCCCGGCGATTACTTTGCCATCAACACCGCGCAAACAACCGACGCACAGCGCGCGAAGTACGTGCAGATGGTACAGGCTGAGAATGGACCGGACTTCAATCTTCATCCACAGGAAATCGATCGCTTGCAAGCTGAATCAGGCGAGAAGAATCTGCGCGGCCGCACCGGCGGCGCGGTAACGCTCGCCGTGGGCATCGCGAAAATTTTCGACGGCATTCCCGGCCTGCGCGGCTTGATGAAGTATTGGTATCACTTCGCGATCATGTTTGAGGCTTTATTCATCCTCACCACGATCGACGCCGGCACGCGCGTCGCGAGATTTCTGTTAGGAGAATTCGGCGGCCGTTTCTATCGCAAACTGGAAGAGCCAAATTGGCTGCCAGGATCGATCGTCACCAGCGCCGCAGTCGTGGCCGCCTGGAGCGCTTTCATCTGGAGCGGATCAATCTCAACCATCTGGCCCATGTTCGGCATCGCTAATCAATTGCTCGCCGCCGTAGCATTATGCGTGGCGACTACGGTCATTATTAATTTAGGCAAGGCGAAATACAGTTGGGTAACGCTTGTGCCGTTGTCATTCGTCGCGACCACAACACTGGTTGCCGGTTATCAATCGATCCGCGATATCTTCTGGCCACAAACGTTCAATCCTGCAACAACTGTGCAGGGCTACGTCAACACTTCGCTCACGGTGCTGATTATGGTTGCCGCTGTCATCGTGTTGATTGATTCAGTGCGGAAATGGATCGGCGGCAGAACAAGGACCGAATCAACTCCCGAGACCGCATTGGCCGAAGCATAACTTTCATGAAGCGCGGGCATCTCTGCACGCAAAGCGCGCTCAGCACGCCCACCATTTTTGAAAAATCTATTAATTGTTTAGAGGCGGGCGTTGCCCGCCGCTCGTTTGGTC
>CBFHBI010000165.1:0-6094 GCA_965653755.1 uncultured Blastocatellia bacterium | reverse complement strand
GGAATAGTTCAAACCATTGCGCTGGGCGATCGGCAAAACCGCTTGCCGGCGAAGAGTGAAGTCATCATTAGCAGCGGTCTGCCGCGAGATCTCGACGGCTTACTCGATCCGAACGATGCATTTGCGTCGCTCGGTTATGCGATCGATATTCCGCGGCGCGAACTTTCATTTTTCGATCCAGGTGAATCGCCGCTCAGTCCGCGATCACAACCGCCCGACGGCGCGGTCGTCACCTGGCGTCAGCAGGGAAACAGCCATCGGCCAATCGTGGCGCTCAGTACCGGCGAGGAAGCTTTGCTCGATACCGGATCAAGTTTGGGACTCGGTGTTCGCGATCCGAATCCGAACGCAGGTTATTCTCGCTCATCTGCGGTGCATGACGTGGGCGGCAGCGTCTCTGCCCGTCGCGTCGCGCCGCGGACTGTTTCAATCGGTGCGCTGGTGCTGCGGAATGTGCCCACGGACGTAATCTCCGGGGCTTCGTCGGACGCTCCTGTTCTGCTCGGTCTGAATGCTCTCCGGCCATTCAGGTTGCGTTTCGATCCACTTCATAGATTGATCGAAATCGCCCCGAGTGATTGAGAAACCGGTGCCCGTTTGTTTTGCTGCGAATAAGCTCAGTTTCACTTCCACTTACGCGGAAATACTTGTTGACAAACCATTGCCAGTCTTGCATATTCTCGCGTTTCGATCTCCAAATCTGATCGTCGAGCGAAATGCGAAATCTTCGCGACTAGACTGAGAATTCGCTGTCCGCCGAGCGAGAGGTGATCGAGATCGCGTAGCCAATCTAATTAAGGAGACAAGTTCATGAAATCTCTTGCCGTCGTTTTCGTTCTGACCCTGGCCTTTGTGACGCTGTCCTGCAGTGGCAAGGTTACTGTCAACACACCCGCCAACAACTCCAATACCGCAGCTGCGGCGAACAGTCCTGCGGCCGGCACGAACGCAAACAACGCTGCATCGACCAGCAGCGACACGAACGCGTCCGTGACTGTCACCGGCAAATGGGAGATGGTCGGCAAGGAAGGCGATTGGAAGGGAACCGTGGACATGGTCGGCATGGATGGCTTCATTTGGAGCGTCGAAGCCGACGGTTCGCTTTATAAAACCGATCCGGCCACCGGCAATTACACGCAGATTGGCGACAAGGGTTCGTTCTCGCACGTGAAGCATCTCGAGGGCATGAATCACATGTTGTTCACCGTCGAAGGCGACACGCTTTACAAAACCGATCCAGCGACCGGCAAGTGGGAACGCATGGGCGAAGGCGGCGGCTGGGGCAAGACTGTAGCGATGGTGGCGTTGAATGGAACGCTCTATTCAGTTGAGCCGGACGGCACTCTTTGGAAAACCGACATGAGCGGCAACGACACGATCGTGGACAAAGGCGACTTCAAAGGCTGCACCGATCTCGCGGCGATGAACAACAAGCTTTGGACGATCGAAAATGGAAATCTTTACTGGACCGATCCAGCGACTTTGAAATGGCAGCAGGTTGGCAAGGACGGTGACTTCAATAACGTCAGCGCGATGGTCGGCGGCGCGGGTTTTCTCTGGATGATCGACAACACTGGCACGCTTTACAAAGTCGATCCGAACGGCGCCAGCACGGTTCTGGGTGAGCGCGGCAGCTACGGGCACACCAATATTCTGACGACACTAAACGGAAAACTTTGGACCGCAGAAGACGGAAACCTTTATAAGACGAGCTAGTCGCGGCTTCGGTCCAAATAGCTGACAAACAGAAAGGATTGGTAAACATGTCCTGTACTTTGCGACGCTTGGTCGTCGCTTTACTCGTTCTAGTTTTTTCGATCATTGGTCCATTGCAATTGAATCACGCATCGCCCGCGTCGAGGCGCGCAAACAAAGTCGTTCGCGTACTTTTCGACGATCCCGAAGCAATATTCGAAGACGCGCGCGTGGTTTATAACGTCACGGTTGACGGTCAAAAGGGAATGCGGGTGCACGCCAAGTTCCGCGTGCGCTACGGCAAGGGCGTGCCGTGCTTGATGATCGCCTATTTTTATTACGACAATCAGCGCAACACGCCGCTGAAGGCCAGCTCGGATCGGGAGTACAGAGCGTATCGAACGGTGGACGGACAAGTCTCGGCGCAGACTAGATTCACGCCGGCTTACGACCCGGCCGTTTACAACGATCTGCAGTTGTTTATTCCCTATGGCGCGCTGAACATGGCCAGCGACGATACGTACCAACTGAAATTCTATCTGGCACTCTACGACAAAGAAGGGGAAAGGACTTTCGGAAAATCAGAGTGGTATAAATTCCATCTCACGATGTCGTAGCTGATTTCAAACACTCCCCAACTTTGTTTTGATTCAGCGACGCCGTTCGGATATTTCATGAAGAGCTCTCGACTTACGTTTACCGCAGCGGTCTTCGCAATCGTGGCGGGCCATTTATTATGCGGACGCGCGATCGGCTGGCCGCCCGGAACGGCCTCCGCCTCGGATCGTATTGCGGAAGCCGCCATTCCTGCCTGCACAAAAGAAAATTTATCGATCAAGGCAGGCGAAGGCGACGCGGCTATGGGCGGCGTACGCGAGATTCCGTTTATTATCACCAACACTTCATCGTCATCCTGTACGGTTACAGGTTATCCGTCTCTCGATCTGTTGAATAAAGCCGGCGCAGTGGTGAAGCGCGCGACCAGGCAAAAGAGTGACGACCCCATCGCGCCGGTCGCGTTGGAGCCAGGCAAGACTGCCTCGTTCATGCTCAACTACAACGCGGGCGGAGCCGGCTACATGGGCAAACCGTGTCCGACGTACTCGCGTGTTCGCATCAGCGTACCCGGGATTTCAGGCTCCTGGACCTTGAAGGCGGGCGTGCAAACCTGCGCAAAGACTAACTTCGAAGTAAGTGCTCTCCGGACGGGTTCACCTGAATAAATAATAACCAAAGCGCACGACCAAGTTTTCGATCCGCTGCGAACGCCTCGGAATTAAATAGGAGAATACCGCAAATGATTCGCTCGATCTTATTTGCAATTATCTGTCTCGCCTGTCTGTCGTCCTGGTGTGTCGCTCAAGATGATCGCGTCACGATCAAGAAGTCTCTGATACCCGCGACGGGCAATGACCCGCGTGATTTTATTCCGAAAGGATGGAAGCTCGAGGAGCAACACTCTTCCGATCTCGATGGCGATGGCAATGCCGATTATGTCTTGAAATTGATCGA
Organism: uncultured Blastocatellia bacterium; assembly: GCA_965653755.1. Lineage (GTDB taxonomy): Bacteria > Acidobacteriota > Blastocatellia > Pyrinomonadales > Pyrinomonadaceae > UBA11740. The sequence goes on along the minus strand of CBFHBI010000165.1, from coordinate 2,887 downwards.
GGACAAGCCGGCGAAAACAAATGACGACGTCGTGAACGATCGGGCGCGAGCGCTGCTCGTGTTACTGGGTGGCGCTGACGGAAAACTGGCGCGCGCAGCGGTCGCGGACAAGTTACTGCAATGCACGGGCTGCGGCGGCGCTTTTTATGGCGTGGTTGAGGCGCCGGCAAATGTGGAGGTCGACAACAAAGGCGTCATCGTCGTTACGCAAGACCATGGTTCACGAGAGGTGTCGAACACGACTTATCGCTTCCGTTATGACGCCGCGACCAAGCGTTTCGTCTTGATCGGTTTCGATTACGTCGAAAACGATCGTCTCACTGCCAAGGTCTCCTCCGAGAGCACGAATTATTTGACGGGCGTGCGCAAGACCAACAACCGGACCTCGACAGTAATAAAGTCGAAGATATTTCTTGACGATGTTGATTACGAACAGTTTGAAGAAGCTGCGGTGAAACGTCTGGGGCTCGGTTAACTGAAGATCACAGCAGCCGCTCGAACAGATTATCCATCCACGCAAGTAACGCTTCGAATCGCGGTTGATGAATCGCTGCGCCACTGCTCGATTCCACAGCGCTCGCAGCGGGCGCCTGTTCGTTTCGACGGGGGAACTTAACGTTCCGATCGACCTCACTGTAAATCGAGAGATACATCTGCGTTTCTGCCGGAATCAGCGTCCGCCAATTCGAGCCGCCATTCTTCAGATACACCGGCAGCTTGAGCGGATTCGAGTTGTAGCCGGCGGCCAGCAGTTCCGGCTTCGTAGCAATTCCGTTGCGCATTGCATCCTGAACCTCAGAACTCTCGGACAATTTTGTCCACGTGTCATTCATGTAAAGGAGCATCGCCTCGAGCGCGTTCGCGTGATCGCGCATGCCATTGACAAAATCGGACTGCAAGGGAACCGAAGGATGCTCCTGCCGGATCGACTGGTAAGTCTTCGGAATCATCTGAATCATGCCGCCCGCGCCCGCGGTGCTAACTGAATAGCGAAATGTATTCCCCTGGTTGAGCGCATAGAGCGAAACGATCTCAGGCAAAAGCGTCGTGTGATCTTCGGTCATGAATCGCTTGTGATCGGTGTGTTCGACGACGCAAAGGTGCTCGGCCACGTCCACGATATCGGACGGAACGTGCACGCCCTTCGCGTCCAAAGCATCTTTTGCATGATCCAACATGCTGCTGATGTAACTTTCGCCGTCGTTCGTCACATCGCTTGACTGAATGGCCGGATGCACGGAACTGTAGTAGGCAATTTCAGTAATCGATCCACCCTTGACGATCGGAAACGCGACCGTCAGCGGCATCAACTCTTTGCCGCTGGCCGCATCGCTCACGCGGACGGCCGTATTGACTCCGTTGGCGCGCACCACGTTCTCGTTAAGCGTCCGGCCGTGGTGTGAAGGGTGCGACAGGCTGGCGCCTTTCGTGAGAAAAGCGTCCTTCGCCATGGTCAACAGATCAATCGACGAAGAGTCCGGATCAAGCACGGCCAGCGCAACCTTGTCGCTGCCTGTAAGGTTAGCGTGCGATTTTAATAACGCGGCTGCTTGTGCGAGTTTCGTGTGCAAATCGGTGGGCGCGACCGGCTGCGCAACCGCTGGGGCTAATGGTGAACCATTGTTGACTTCATCGGTCGTGTCTGAAAGGGAATCGAGGGATTGCGCCTGGCCAACCGCCTGTACCAGCAGACACACAACCGTAGCGATGAGGATAAAGAAACCTTTTCTCATTGTCTTTTGTTCTTGCTTTCAGGATTGGGGAGGTCGGGAAATTATCAGATGCCGCGTCTTGCTTTCCGGTTGCAGAGAAGTTGGCCGACCGTTGCCGTCAAAGCGACTGCATAGATCCAGAACCTTCGGGTGGATCGGTCGCTACGGTGGAAATGGGTTCGTCGAAGATTAATGTTCAGTTGTCGGACGATCTTGCTCAATGCTCGCGGTATCAAATATGGTCTGCAAAACGCGAAGACGCTTCACAGTTGAATCGAGCTCAATCGTTACCTCTTGGGTCTTGCCCAGATAGGTGCGGTAGCCCTTCCAATAAATCTCCTCGCTGGGCTGGCCAATCTCTTCGAGCCCATCGAACTGCGTCGTGAAGAAAAAGCCGGGCACACTTCCGAGATTCTGCTTTTTCAGGTCTATGTAGTGCGCCGGCGGTCTGTTGCTCCTACTGTCGGACAGAATGAGCGCATATTCTTCATCCAATTTTTGCGCAGCATTCGCGGTTGCGCCGTTCAGCAGGGTGAAGCCGCCTTTGAATGTGACAATCGTAACGTTGATTCCCTCATTGCTCGGATTGCGCCAGATGAAACTCACTGTCGCATGATCCGCGCTGTCATAATTCAGTCCGCGCAGGCCGCGGGGCCAGTCAGCGGGCACTGTGAAATGGATACCATGCGATTCAAGATCGCCTGCTTCCATGGTGTCAGTGAGACGCAGGCGGGCGCTTCCGTCACTAAGCACTGGCGGGGTTAATAGGCACACAACGCTGGCTAGTACGAGCAAACATAGGCGACGATTCATGGCGACCTGTCTTACTTCCGACGACTCAGTTTTATGACGGAGGTTGCGAATTCCCGGAGCAAGCCTCAGGCCAACGGGGGCGATTTGCGACAGCTGAACACAACGACAGCTAAATCAGAATGTGATCGATAGCGACAGAATGCGCGCATCACTCTTTGCGGCTCATTGAATTGCGAACAATCGCATGGGATGTCAGTCAGTCATGCTGTTACCTGAGAAGTACGGCGTCTATTTACGATTCACGATTCACGATTTACTAGAATAGCGGCTTCGAAATGTGTTCGTGAATGATCAGCCACTGTGCGCCGCGCTTTTCCCAAATCATATGGTGTCGCCCGTCAAACTCGAGTGACTGACCGTCC
>CBFHBI010000164.1:0-6160 GCA_965653755.1 uncultured Blastocatellia bacterium | reverse complement strand
TTGATCTGATCATGGAAGTCGCCTTGACGTGCGCTCCAGCGTCGGCGTGGGCACGACCTTCACCATTACGTTACCGGTCGCGACTGATTAGTACCGAACCTTAGTGCGGGGTAATAACAGTGAACGAAACGCGTGACGCGAGATTACTGATCGCCGAAGACGAAGCAAACCTCCGGCTCGTCTTACAAAAAGAACTGCAGAGACTGGGTTATCGAGTGCAAGCCGCGCCCGACGGCGAAGCTGCCCTGCGTAAACTCGAAGAGACCAACGTCGATGTGCTGCTCTGCGACATCAACATGCCGAACATGGACGGGATGGAGTTGCTGCGGCGAGTGCACGAACGTCCCAACCCGCCGGAAGTGATCATGCTTACCGGTCAGGGCACGATCGAAACTGCGGTCGAAGCGATGAAGCTCGGCGCCTACGATTACCTCACTAAGCCTTACAGCATCAATGAACTTGACGTGCGCGTGCGTCAGGCGGCCGAGAAGCGCAATCTTCGCGTGGACAATCAACGTTTGCGCGCGCAGATTGAACGGAAGACTCCGCTGCCCGAAATCGTCAGCCAATCGCAAGCCATGGCTGAAGCGATTCGCCTGGTCGAACGCGTCGCCCCATCTGACGCTTCCGTCTTAATCACCGGCGAATCAGGCACCGGCAAGGAACTGATCGCGCAAGCGATTCACCGTCTATCGAATCGCGCGGGCGGCGCGTTTATCGATCTAAACTGCGCGGCGTTTCAAGAGTCTTTGCTTGAATCAGAATTGTTCGGTTATGAAGCCGGCGCTTTTTCCGGCGCAAAAGCGCGCAAGCTCGGATTGATCGAATTGGCTGACGGCGGCACTCTCTTTCTCGACGAAGTAACTGAATTGCCCGCCGGTCTGCAAGCGAAATTGTTGCGCGCGATCGAAACGCGCACCTTTTTTCGCGTCGGCGGCGTGCGCAAGGTCGAAGTCAACGTCCGCATCGTCGCCGCGACCAATCGCAACCTTGACACGATCGTCAACGACGGCACCTTCCGCGCCGACCTGCTCTATCGCATCAACAGTTTTCAGATTCACCTGGCGCCGTTGCGCGACCGGCCGGAAGACATCGAGCCGCTGGTCGATCACATCATGAAGCACGTCGGTGGTTCGCATCCGCCGCAGGTTACGCCCGAAGCTTTGGACAAGCTGCGCACCTATCAATGGCCCGGCAACGTTCGTCAACTTCGCAATTGCCTGGAGCGCGCTGTGTTGCTTTCGAACGAAGGGGTGATCACCGCGCACGAACTGCCACCCGAAGTCGCGCGCCTGAACGGGACGATGCCTTACACGCCCTCGCCAGCTGTGCCGATGCCGGGAGTCCCAGCGCCGAATGCAACGGCGGGCGGCGCCAACGCCGGTTCGTTGCGCGACGTGGAGAAGCAACAGATCATCGCCGCCCTCGAAAAAACCGGATGGCATCGCGGCAAAGCCGCCGAGATGCTCGGCATCTCGCCGTCGACGCTGTCTCGCCGTCTGCGCGATTACAATTTGGAAAGCCGTTTGAGGTAGGAACGCAGCAGGAGCGCCGACATCCTTGTCGGCGGGGCGCGCGCATCCTGCGCGCCGTCTTTAATCCACTGGCAAGGATGCCGGTGAATCCCGACACGTCGGGACAGAGATGCCTGCACTCCTTAAGAGCTTTCGATCAACTTTGCCGCGATCATTCTTCGGCAGCGAATCAACAAATTCAATCCAACGCGGATATTTGTAAGCTGCAAGCTTGCTCTTGACGAACAGCTTAACCTCTTCGGCGAGTGCCTGATTGGCTTGATTTGAATCATGGGTGACGATGAACGCTTTTGGCTTCACCAACCCATCGTTGTCCTCGTGTCCAACCACCGCGCATTCCGCGACCGCCTCATGTTGCAGCAGACAATTTTCAATCTCGGCCGGCGCGACGAAGATGCCGCTGACTTTCAGCATCTCGTCGGTGCGGCCGTGGTACCAGTAGTAGCCGTGTTCATCGACATGAAATTGATCGCCCGTTGTGCACCAGTCGCCGGCGAAAGTCTGTTTCGATTTTTCGTGCGCGTTCCAATAACAGAGCGCAGCTGAATCGCCTTTGATCTTCAGCGTGCCCATTTCGCCCACCGGCACTTCGTTCTCGTCAGCATCGACAATCTTTGCTTCGTAGCCCTCGACGATGCGGCCGAGGCTGCCGGGCTTCACGTCGCCGGGACGATTCGTGATGTAGATATGAAACATCTCGGCTGAGCCGATGCCGTCGCAAATCTCCACGCCGAAGGTGTGTTTCCAACGATGATAGATTTCGACGGGCAGCGCCTCGCCGGCTGAATAACAAAACCGTATGCTCGACAGATCGTGTGCGTTCGCATTCTCGAGGTTCAGCATTGAATTGATCATAGTCGGCACTGTCGTAAGGATCGTCGGCCGGTAACGCTCGATGACTTCGAACATTTTTTCGGGCGTCGAGCGTTCCGCGAACAAGGCCGTCGCGCCGCCCACCGCAAACGGGAACAGCAGGTTCGTCCCCGTCGCATAACCGAAGAACAGCTTCGGCACCGACACAGTCAAATCGTTTTCGTTCACGCCCATCGTGCGCTTCGCAAACACCTCGGTGTTGTACGGCAGGTCATGCTGCAAATGCACCGCGCCCTTCGGATGGCCGGTCGATCCCGAAGTGAATAACCAGATGGCGACGTCGTCGCGATGTGTGTCCGCGGCTCGGCACGCGGTCGATTGCGATCCGACAACCTCCGCAAATGAAATAGAATTGATGAGGCAGCGTGAGACCATCGACTGCGCGTCGATCGTTTCTTCATCGCCGACAACCAGGACCGCTCGCAAATACTCAGCATGGGCGGCAGCTTCCGCAAATGGTTTCAGAAACGCTTCGTGCACAATCGCCGCGCGCGCCCGCGTGTAATTCAGATAGTAGCGATAATCATCAGCCGGCAGCAGCGGATTCACCATCGCGATCACCGCGCCAATCCGGGCGGCGCCGAACCACGTCCAGACAAACTCTGGACAATCCGGCAAGACCATCAGCACGCGGTCTTCCATGCGCACGCCCAACATTCTTAGCGCATTGCCCGTCGCATTCGATTTGCGCGCTGCCTCGCCGTAGGTGAACGTCTGATCGTTGAAATAAAGACAGACTTTATTTTCGCGGCCTTCCTCCAGATTGTGATAGAGGAAGTAGTCGGCCATGTTGAAGCGCTCTGGAAAGTCGACTGGCATGCTTGAAAGGTCAGTACCATCCGCGTGAGCGGATGGGATCAAGATGCTAGCGGCGATGGCCTGCGATCCATTTGCTTACGCAAATGGTACTGACTCCTTATTTGATCTGCTCGAACGTTTGATTGCCGATACGATATTTCCGCCAATCTTTGTAATCGAAGTGCCACCATTCGGCCTCGTAAACGGTAAAACCTTCCGCTTCCATTGCGGCCCGCAACAACGCGCGATGCCAACGCTGCAGCGAGGTTCCGCCGGGATAATCAGGATAGGCGCGCGCGGTCGTCTCGTCGTAGGTGCTGACCATCTCGATTGGCTGCTTGGTCCTTAAATCGTAAAGCGTCAGATCGACGGCGCAGCCGCGATTGTGACGCGAGCCTTTCGACGGATCGGCAACAAAAACTTTCTTGTCGTCGGGCGTCGCGTCCCAAAAAACCTTTGTCACGTACCAGGGACGATAAGCGTCATGGACCAGCAAGCCATAACCCATCACGTGCAACCTCGCATTCGCGCGCATGACCGCGTACGCAGCGTCGCGTTGCATGAACGCGCGCGCCTGCGAGTAGAAAATGGTGCCAAGAAAATTGTTCGTCGTGGCGTAACGAATCTCGAGTCTTATCGTCGGATCGATCTTCGTTAGCTCGACCAAATCCGTCTTAAGAAAATCGCCGTCTTCCCTGGGCGGTTGTGCGGCTCGGGCTTCCTTCATCAATTCCGCAACCGGCCGCAGAGGCTTAACGTGAAGTTGATTGCCGCTTTCCGGTTCGATGTTGCGGCGCGCGAATGACTTTTTTTCGATTGTAACTTGCGTTGCGCGGCCCGCAGCATTCCGCGTAAAGATGAGTTTGGGCCGCTTTTCGCTAACTGAAGGGACAAAAACATTTGTCGAGATTTCGGCGAGTGGTTCGAAGTCGGTGCGCTCTATGAGAGCAAATAGCTTTCCGTCTTTCTCAAGAACGATGAGAATGTCAGCATCAGGCCCGTACTCGCCAATCAATCCGCGCCAACGTGCAGGAGCGGCTTCGGGCCTTGGCCCAACCTTCTTCAGCAGCTCATTGACGTCAGGAAATTGCGCCGGGGCGTGCGCTGTCGAAAAAAGGATCGCGAAAGCGACGGTTAACAGAGTTCTGAGACCGCGAAAGTTTTGTAAGCTTTTGATATTCATCGCTGCGCCCTGTGCGCAAAAAGCGGCTGGCGTGGTTCTTACAATCCGCTGTTGCGGACGTGATCCCGCTTGCATATTTTTGGCAAGCCCTTCCACGTGCCCGATTATAACCCGCAAAGCGCGCTGCGGCTTGAGCCAACCTGACCGCGATGCTAATGTGCCCCGCCTAAGCCGACTGACCACGTGAATACCTGCGTCGCCCGATGCTCCTTTCGCGCATAATAAATCTGTTGACGATTGTGACGACTGTGGTGTTGCTGTCTTTCTCGGCCGCCGCCCAGGACCTCGACAACGTAACGATTACCGGCAAGGTCACCGACCAGAATGGCGCGGTCATTCCCGGCGCGACCGTAACGCTCACGTTCGCGAATACGACAAATGAGCGCACTGCAGTGAGCGATGGCGACGGCAATTACAAAATAATTCAATTAGCGCCGGGCAAGTACGACCTAAAATGTGCTGCGACCAGTTTTCAGCCGACGCGTTTGCCTGGCCTTGAATTTACCGCCGGCAGAAATGCTCAAATCGATCTGATGTTGTTCCCGCCTGGCGCGTTGGTCGATCCCGTCGTCGTGACAACTGAGGACGCTTCGCCGGTTGACGTGACGCGCACGGTCGTCGGCGGCACCATCAAGACTCGCGAGATTGAAAGCCTGCCGGTCGCGTCGCGCTCGCCGATCGATTTGATCTTCACGATGGGCGGCGTGGCGGAAGAGCCTTTGTCGGTGCGCGATCTGGCGGCCGATCCAAACGCGCGTAAGACTCCTGAAGAGGCAGGTAACTTTTCCATCTCTGGCGGCACGGCTTATTCGAACAACATTACGATTGACGGACTCGATAACAACGACGATCGATCGGCGCAACAGCGCTTCACTCCGTCGATGGAAGCGGTCGAAGAGGTTCAAATCAGTCGCAATCAATTCGCTGCGGAGTACGGCCGCGCGTCCGGCGGCCGCGTCAACTTGCGCACGCGCAGCGGCACGAACAAGTTTCGCGGCCGCGCGTTTTATTTCTTTCGCGACGAATCGTTGGACGCGAACACCTGGAAGAACAACACGCTTGGTTTGAAGCGACTGCCGCTGCAGGAGCACGATCCGGGTTTTAATTTAAGTGGGCCACTTACGATCCCTCACGTTTATCACGGCACGGATCGCACTTTCTTTTTCACTTCTTATGAATACGACACTTTTCTGGATTCAACTTTGATCGATACACTCGTGCCCGTCGATCAGAATCCGTTGTTTCCTTTGCCGGCGCCGACGAATCCGGAATTGAAGCGCCCTGAAAATCCTTCCGCGCCGGCGCTCTCGGCCGTGAACGGAATCGCGCCCTTCATTTCTTCAGTCAGCACGCCGCAGCGCAACCACATCTTCACGACCCGCGTCGATCACAAGTGGACCAAGTCGCACGACGGCACGTTTCTATTTCAACTCGGACGCTTAAATAACCTGCGCCAGTTTGGCGGCGGCGATCGTCTGGCCGAAGCGCTGGTCGGCAAGACGAGCAACACCGAAGCCATCGCCTATTCGGACAACTTTGTTCTTTCGTCGAAGGCTGTCGCGCAGACGCGCTTTCAATTCTCGCGTTTGACCCCGGCAGTCGAAGCTGCCGGCGGCGCGACAAAGCCCGTGGTCCTGATCGCGATCAAAGACTCGGCGGCGTTGAATACGGGAACACTGACGGCGGGCACATCAACCAGCGGCGCGACGGATCGACAGGAGAACCGCTTCCAGTTTCAGGAGATTCTGGCTGACGTGCACGGCCAGCACTC
>CBFHBI010000163.1:0-6206 GCA_965653755.1 uncultured Blastocatellia bacterium | reverse complement strand
ATTGATCGGCGCTAGCCGGTTTGTAATCCTGCCCCAGGGCAAATACGACGCCGGCACGCTTCAGATATTCCACCAGTCCGTCGATCAACTGCTGCATACCGTTTGGCGGAGCGACCGTACCGCGCAACTTCCCTTTCGATGGACGAGTGGTGCTGAGATGTTGCGGCAGGATTGCTTTGCCGAATATCAAGCTGGCGCTCAATCGTTCCGGATCTCCTGCGTAGATGCCTCCCAGCGCTGGAATCAACAAATAATCTGTCGCGCCTTCTCCGAGCACGCGGCGGCCCCAGGCGGCGACGCTTTCGAGCGGTCGTGGCTTCAACGTCACCGCATTGGCCGCGACATGACCTGACAGCGCGATCATATTTCCCACGGTCAATGGCAGTTGCTTCGGCTTGCCGCGAAAAATAAATCTCCGTCGTCCTTCACGTTTGGTGGTGAGCAAAGGCACGCCGATGTCCGCGCACATCGCCTCGACGCGCGCAGACGCGAGCAGGCCATTCGCGGCCGTCTCGATCAAACCATGTTCGGTGTGAATAGTCTTGATCAAACCGCCGGCGCGTTCGGCTTTGTCGATCACTCGTACTTCGAAGCCACGTTTGGTGAGGAAGTACGCGGTAGTTAGTCCCGAGAAGCCGGCGCCGATAACGGTGATGGTTGGCATGATTCGGAATGTTTGGAGTCCCGCCTTTAGGCGGCGCAACAAAGGCATTCCGCCTGAAGGCGGTACTCCAAACTGTTATAGCGCCTGCGAAAATACTTGCGGCCGTTGTTCCTGACTTCGCAATCGCCGATCGAAGAACATGCAGGCATTGCGCAGAAACGGCGTCCCCTTCTCAGTCAATTGCAAGCTGTCGCGGGAAACCTCGATCAGGCCGTCTTCGATCATTGGACGCAGAAATTCGCGCGCATCTTCGGCTTGGTTGTCGTTGAGGCGCACGTTGAATCGCGTCATGAACTGCAGAATCTGCTCGCGCAATTCACGGTCTTCTGCGCTCAACAAGTGCCCGCGCAGCGTCGGAATCTCGCCGTTGCGCACGCGTCGCTCGTAAACCGGAAACGCTTTCTCGTTCTGATGAAAACACGTCGGCGTTTCAGAGATCGCGCTGACTCCGAGCCCGAGCAGGACTGTCGTGCGCGTTTCTGTGTAGCCCTGAAAGTTTCGATGCAAGGTTCCTTTGCGCTGCGCCTCGGCCATCCCGTCGTGCGGCAGTGCGAAGTGGTCCATGCCAATCTCCGTGTAGCCGGCGCTGGCCAACAACTCGCGTGCTAATTCATAGAGCGCGCGCTTCTCGCCGGCAATCGGCAAGTCTTCGTCCTTGTAACTGCGCTGCGCCGGCTTAATCCAAGGCACGCGCGCAAAACTGTAGAGCGCAATGCGATCGGGCCGTAGCTCGATCGTCTTCTGCACCGTTTCGCGAAATCGATCCGGGTTCTGCCGCGGTAAACCGTAAATCAGATCGTAATTGACAGAGTTGTAGCCAAGCTCGCGCGATATGTCGGTGATCGACTTGGTCACTTCATAAGGTTGATGCCGATTGACGAGACGTTGCACTTCGGGATCGAAATCCTGCACGCCGAGCGAGATGCGCGTGAAGCCGAGACCATAAAGCATTTCGAGTTGCTCGCGGGTGGTGTGACCCGGATGAACTTCGACTGACGCTTCAAAGCGATCGCGATCGACTTTGGTCTTTGAAAGAATTGGCTTCAGAATACGCTCGAGATTTTCTTTGCCGAAGAACGTGGGTGTGCCACCGCCGAGGTGAACTCCGAGCAGCGGCCGCTCGATGAGAGCCGGCACGCGATCGAGATAGAGATTCCATTCAGTCGCCAGCAGATCGACATAGCCTTCCTCGCGTCCGTGATCGCGCGTGATTACAGTGTTACAAGCACAGAAGGTGCACAGCGATTCACAAAACGGCAGATGAAAATAGAGCGACCAGGTTGATGCTTCATCCGCAAGTGCTTTGTTTAAGTGCTCGATCCATTGATCGGTGGTGGGAGAGTCGGTCCAGAACGGCACGGTCGGATAACTCGTGTAACGCGGCGCCGGGACGTCGTACTTGGCAAATAAATCTGTCACTGCATCACCTCTCGAACTTGTTACAGAACCGGGAGCGGTAGCGACCGGATCATCGAGTCGCTGATACTATTAGGCAAGCCTCTGTCATCCGCTCGCTATGGCTCGCAGTTCTGTAACGTTTCTCTAACCGTGTCGACAAACAGTCGAACATTCTCTTCGGGCGTCGCGGGCAAAACGCCATGTCCCAGGCCGCAGATCCAGCCGGGGCACGCGTTGTCTCGCAGCGGTTCAAGATAATTCAGCAAATGCCGCTTCAATTCATCCGCGGTCGCGTGCAACAACGCCTGGTCGAAATTCCCCTGCACGAACCCCTTCGCCGAAACAGCGAAGGCGTCGCGAATGTCCCAAGCATGATCGACCCCAATGCCCCCGAGTTTACCGCTCGTAAATAGATAGTTTCGCAAATGCGCCGGTTGTGTGCCTTTCGAATAATATCCAATGCGGGAGCTGCTTCTCGCGTTCAACTCCTGAAGTTGCGGCACGACGTATGCCGAGAACAATTGCGGCGAAAGTTCGCCCGCGGCCGTGTCGAAGATCATCACCAACTCTGCCCCATTCTCCAGTTGAAGTTCGATGTTTCTTGCCAACAAAGGAACAATGGTTTCGCAAAAGCGCGGGAATAAAGAGAGCAGCCGTTTCGATTTCGTTAAAGACCCTTTGTGAGTTCCTTCGACAGCATAAACAAACAGCGTCCATGGCCCGCCGACGAATCCGATCAGGCTGCGGTCGCCCGGTATGCGTTCGCGCGTCGCACGCATCGCGTCACCCTGAAACAGCAGGTAAGGCCAGGCGTCATCCACGGATTTCAGATTCAAAATCGAATTCGGATCAAGCTTCCAATTAAGTTGTGGTCCATGATCGGTGTACTCCAAGCCCATTCCTAAAGCCTCGAGTGGAAACAACAAATCACTGAAAAGAATCGCCGCGTCGAAACCGAAATCGAGCACTGGGCCAAGCGCGACTTCCGCGGCCAACTCCGGCTGCTTACACAAATCCATGAACGAGTGCTGCGCGCGCAGAGCTTGATAATGACTGTGGTAACGTCCCGCCTGACGCATCAACCAAATCGGCGGAGTCGGTTGTGGCGTGCGGGCGAGCGCGTTGCGAAAACGTTCGCTACCGATTTGTTCTGTTGTGACCGCTGAATTCATTTCTCTAGCCCAGGCGTTTACGCCTGGGTTTCCTAACGCTTTCTAGACGAAGCCTCCTTAAGGAGGCTTTCGGATTAATCAATTCTTCCCTTTCCCAGGCGTGAACGCCTGGGCTAAAGAAAACTATTCATCACCACACCATTGATAACCGACACCACGCACGGATCGAATGCAGGTACTCTCGGTATCGCCGAGCATCTGCCGCAGGCGCACTACCATGTTGTCGATGGTCCGTTGATTCAAAAACTTATCTTCACCCCAAAGCACATCGAGAATCTGATTGCGGCTGATCACGCGCGGGCTGCTGGTAATCAAGAGTTGCAGCAATTCAAAATCGCGCGCAGGTGGATGCTCACGCGAGCCGTCGGCTTGAATGATGGCTCGATTATCCAAATCGATCGTTAGTCCTTTGCAGGTAACCTGGTGCAGCACGGGATGATTCTCCAGCACGTGCTGCACCCGTAGCAGCAACTCGCGGAGATGAAACGGCTTGGGGATAAATTCCTCCGCCCCGATTTCAAATCCTTCGAGACGATGTTCGGCGGTACTCAACGCTGTCATGAACATAATCGGCATCGTCGCGTTCGATTTAATGTGCCGCGCCAGTTCGAAGCCCGAACCATCGGGTAAGCCGATATCGAGAATCACCAGGTCCCAAAACCCCTCGCTGAGTTTCGCCAGCGCGCTCTGCTTGGTCTCGACCCACGCGACATCGTAGTTCTCGCGCAGCAAACGCTCGTGCAGGGTCGCACCCAGCGAGCGATCCTCTTCGACCAGCAACAGACGCTTCATAATCAGTACGCACGCCTTCGGCGGGCTGCTGTTCGGGGCGCTGGTTTTCGGAATGAAGCACGCCGGAGGCGTGCGTACCTGCGCTTGCCGGCAAATCGAATCGCGCGACGAACCCTGCCTCGGGTCGATTTTCGAACTCAAGCTCACCGTTCATCCGTTTCACGAGTTCACGCACGATGTACAGCCCGACACCGCTACCGCTCCCGCGGCCATGACGCACGAAAAGCTTGCCCAATTGATTGAAATCGCCGGAGAATCCGCGGCCGTTGTCCGCAATTCTCACCGACGATCGGCCTTTGCGATCGGAAACTATGTCGATCGCGATCTCGGTCGCATTGCCGTGCGTCACTGCGTTCTGAATCAAATTAGTCAAGACGCTTTCCAGGGCGCGCGCATCGGCAATCACCACTGCATCGCCGCGCTGCCGGATCGTCAGATCGGGCCAATGACGCGATAAATTATCGATGCAACTGCTGAGACTGATGGGCTCGAGATAAAACTTGCCGCGCGTTAGGTTCACCAGAAACAAAGAATTCTCGAGTTGCAATTGCAGCCGCAGCGTGTCGCGTAGCAAACGATCCAGCAGCGGGTTTGGCTCTGCCGCGTTGTCCTCCTGCAAACTTTCCGCTTGCAGCCGCAAACTCGCCAGCGCAGTCTTCGCGTCGTGCGTGAACGCCGCAAAGAATTCTTCGACTTGCGCGTGACGCTTCTGTTCGCGCTTGGCAAAATAAAACAGCGCCAGGCCGCCGCCGATCAGCGACGCGATCAGGATGCCGCCTTCCCACAAAAGCATCTGGTAATGCCGATGGAGTTGGATGGCCCCTTCAAGATTCGATTGATTGATCAGATCGAGTTGGCGCAGTCCGAAGATGAGCCACCAGCCAGCGAGAGTGACCGTAAAGACCACCCACAGCACAACCAGAAAGATTGAGAGGCGACTGCGTTTGCGTTCGGTGCTCATCGTTAATTCTTTTCTGCGATCATCGCTGCCGCCAACAGCGCCTCACGCGTGCGATCCAACAACTCATCCGAATGTGCGAGTGAAATGAAATTCACTTCATATCCGCTCGGCGCCAGATAGATGCCGCGATCGAGCGCCGCATGAAACACGCGAGCAAACACCTGCCCATTGGTCGGCGGAATCTGTTCGATGCGTCGAATCGGGGCATCGGCGCTGACGTGTAACCAGAAGATCGAAGCGGTGTGCGTAACTTCCAACGCCAGCGATTTGTCGCGGAAACCATTATTCAGAGCATCGCAGAAGGTCGCAGTGTTCCGTTCTAGAATCTCATACGCCTGAGTCCGCTCAATCTTCTGCAGCGTCGCCAAACCCGCACGCATGCCCACCGGACTCGCGCTGAGCGTGCCCGCTTGATAGACCGGCCCGACCGGCGCGACCAGTTCCATCAAATCCTTGCGCCCGCCATAAGCGGCCACCGGGAAGCCGCCGCCGATTACTTTTCCATACGTCACCAGATCAGGCCGCATGCCCAACAGCTCTGCCATACCGCCGAGCGCCACGCGAAAGCCGGAGATCACTTCGTCAGAGATCACGAGCGCGCCATGCTCGCGTGCGGTCTTGACGACCGAATCGATGAATTCGCGCCGCTGGATTAGCAAACCATAATTCGCCGGCAGAGGTTCCAGAATCACGGCGGCGATCTCTCGGCCGTGCTCATTAAAGATCGCTTCGACGGCCTTTTCATCATCGAGCGATGCCACCAGAGTATCGCTGGCCACCTGCTCGGAAACGCCCGCGCTTGAGCTTGCGGATTCGCCCGCGAGGCCACTCCCGGCCTTCACCAAAAGCGGATCCGAATGACCGTGATAACACCCTTCGAATTTCAGAATCCGATCACGCCCTGTCGCGGCACGGGCCACACGCAACGCGCTCATCACCGCTTCCGTTCCGGAAGAAACGAAGCGGATCATCTCAACCCACGGGAGTCGCGACGTGATCCACTCCGCAAGCTCGAGTGAATATGGTTCGCAGGCTCCGAAGCTCCACGCAGTATCGACAGCTTCGCGCACGACGTCGGCGACCTCAGGATCACGATGGCCCAACATCAACGGTCCAAAGCTCTGACAGAAGTCGATGTACTCGCGGCCATCGACATCGGTAAGCGTCGCGCCCTGCGCGCTACGAAAGAAAATCGGTGTGCCACCGACGCCCTTGAAGG
>CBFHBI010000162.1:0-6240 GCA_965653755.1 uncultured Blastocatellia bacterium | reverse complement strand
GCAATCGCCCGCCGCAATGTATTCCTTCACTCGATCGACCGCCGCTTCGAAATCAGCGCGCGGCCAGTTCGAATCAATCTCGCGACTGGTGTCGCAATTTCGTTTGGCTTCATCCGAAACGAGTTCGCGGGTGAGTTGGCGTGCGATCTCAGCGGTCTCGGCGACTGCAGCGTCGTAAAGCTGGCGCAGTCTCTCAGCGTCGCCGTCAGCTTCATCGACAAAAACCACCGACGTAATTTCCATCTGCTGGCGCAAACGATCGAACGCAATAATGTTTTTGAAAAACATCCAAGCGCCGTCATCTACCGAAGACTTCTGCTTGCCTTTCGCCAAGACGGGCTCGAACCAACGCGCGGCATCGTAGGCAAGATAGCCGACGGCGCCGCCGGCCAACGGCGCCAACCCGACGCGATGCGCCAAGCGCTTCGTCTCGAAGTGTTCGCGGAGAAATTCAAATCCGCTCTGGTTCAGAATTTCGCGATTTCCGTTTCGCTCAACGATCGTTTTTCCATCTCTCGCGCGCGCCACCATCCAGGGATTTGCGCCAATGAATGAGAAACGCGCGATGCGTTCGCCGCCTTCGATCGATTCCAGCAGAAAGTCGAGCGACGCGCCGCCGGCGATCCGCAAAAAAGCGCCGACCGGCGTCTGCAAATCTGCCAGCACCGTCCGCACCACGGGCACAACATTCCCGCGCTGCGCCTCCGCGGCGAATTCTTCAAAGGTTGCGGGGGTCAAGTTGAGCATTGCGTACGATCAGGTTTTATATCATGCGCTGGAAAGTAGATCGAACACCGAAAGAAACCGCGCAGTTAGAGGATGCGGTTGGCCGCCAACCAATGGCCGCCGTCAACGACCAGGACGGCCCCGTTGATGTAACTCGCCGCGTCTGAACAGAGAAAGACGGCCGCGTTCTCGATATCTTTGATGACGCCAAAGCGTCCGAGCGGCACACGCTCGCGCAGCTTTTGTTTGATCGGTTCCGGCACCAGCCGCTTCATCCCTTCGGTATCTTCGATTGGACCAGGCGCGATGGCGTTGACGCGAATGCCGTAGCGTCCCCATTCGACGGCCAGATTGCGGGTGAGCGCATCGACTCCGGCCTTCGCCGCGGAAACGTGAAGCTGCATCGGCGTGCCGAGATAATGCAGCGTCGCGCTGATGTTTAGAATCTGTCCGCGATGCTGTTTGAGTTGATCGAACGCGGCACGACAGACGTTGAAGGTCCCTTTCAGATCGATATCGACAACCGTGCCAAATCCATTCGGCGATAGCTCTTCGGGCTTACACAAAAAATTTCCCGCGGCTCCGTTGACGACGATATCGATCTTGCCAAAGCGATCGACGGTGGCCGCAATTGCTTTCTCAACTTCATCCGGCTGGCGCACGTCCGCGGCGAATGAAAACGCCTCCCCATGGAGCGCGGGCATCCCTGCCCGCAAAGCGCGCGCAGCGCGCTCATCATTGATTGCTTTCGCGGCCGGTTCAAGGTGTTCCATGCTCCGGCTAACCAACGCGACGTGGGCGCCTGCTTCGGCAAGCGCGCGCGCGACGCCACCGGTGATGCCCGTGCCTCCGCCGGTCACGAGCGCTACGCGATCCTTGAGAACTCCGTCGATGAAGATCGAAGACATCAGTGTGGGCAATCAACCCGGAATGTACGGCCGCGCTTGCACGATATAGATCTGTCCCTTCATGAAGGCCCATTCAATGTCCTGATCTTTTCCGTGAAAGACCGCTTTGATTTTTTCGGCTGCCGCAGCTAAGCGACGAACTACATCGTCCGTAAGCACGACGCGCTCGCCGCTGATAGGAATCTCCTTAATGCCGCCGTGTTCATCGAACGTCAAGAGGCTGTCTTCCTCGGAACGCGTCAAGACCTGGACAGAATTCGCGATTGGGCGAAAGACAACTTGCTCGGCAATGCGCTGTCCTTCGACCACGCGCATTCCCAAGCCGCGCTTGGCGCTGATGTAAATCGAGCCGCGATTAATTGTCTCCGGCTGGCGATTGAAAGGGTCGGCGGTGATCATCACGCCGGAACTTTCGGAATTGATGCCCTCCTGAATGAGCACGGCCATGTAGATTTTCGGATGCTCGATGCCGGCACGGTCGCGCGCTTCGTAAGCTTCGAAGTTCCACACCGACGCCCACACCGACTTGATGCCTTCGATTAATTGTTCGTCGGTTTTCAGGTTCGGCATCGTCGTGTAGAGACCGGCGCCGTTAAAGTTGGGCAGGTCTTCGCTGTTGGTCGAGCTGCGCGCGAACAGGCCGTTGCCGGGAAACTCCGCGTGCGCACGGCGCAGGACTTCGGCGCGCAACTGTGCGTTGACAGTTCCCTTCTGAAAGTCGTCGCGCAAACGCGTCAGGTAGGCGCGGCGATACGCCGGATCGTGCACGAACTTCTGATCGTTCAGCATCCTGTAGATGGCATCATCCAGTTTGTTCTCGCGCAGAAATTGATCGTAATAGAAAAACGGAATCGTGAATCCCGGCGGCACTGTGAATCCCGGAATGCGCGCATGAATCAATTCGCCGAGATTTGCGGACTTCGCCCCGTACGCGATGACCGAAGACGCACGTTGCTCATTCAAGCCGGCGATTTTTGTCACCGACAAGTCGCCGCGCGGCTTCATCAAATCGAGCCGCTGCTTCAGACGCGTTTGATATTCATTGAGCGCGCTGTTGTCGGCTTTCTTGATTGAATAGTTGTCGCGGCGCGCATCGAACTCAACCCACCAGCCGTTGTAGTCCTGCAGAAGTTGCTGCGCGTTCTTGATGTAAACGTTGGGAATACCCCAACCCTTGGCCAGCAGGTTGATGTGCGACAGAGGCGTCGAAGGTTTGGTCGTGATTATTCCGGCAACCGGCGGCAACTGCACCGGCACTTCGTCGAGCACCAGAATTTCGTTGAAGCCGATTTCGACGTGGTCATCGAGTTTGGGAATGATGTGAATGCGGCCGAGGCCTTTGGCGATGTTGAGCGGCTCGTATTCCTGATTGCGCGAAATCTCTGTCTGCAGCACTCGATTCAAACCGAGGTTTGCGCTCGCCAGTTCTTGCCGCGTCGAATTTGGTTTGAAAGCAACGGCGGTAAAGAAAGTCTTATTGACGACGTCCGCCGCGAGTTTGATTTGATCGGGCTGAATCAAATCGCCTTCCCAAAACTCGAAAGTCCATTTCTGCACCGGAGTCTGATACGCAACCGTCCCCATGATGACGCGGCGGTTCGGCTTGAGATAATTATTCTCAAAGAACTCCTGCCCACGTTCGAGCGAAAGATAGGTGCCGTTGACGAAGTCCTTGTGAAATTTATAGAGCTTCGTGTTGACATAATAAATTCGATTCTTGTTCTGCCGATCGATCACGAACAGCGCGTGTGGCAAAGCGTACGGCGTGTCCGGATCGTATGTGACCGCGAGCGAATCGAACTCAGCGCGTGAATGAACTGCCGGCAGCGAGCGTGGCGTGTCGGCTGCGTAAGCGATCAGGCCTACGCTGACAATACCTGCCGCGATGGTTGCGATGACGACGGAACCAAGCGAGAACCGCCGTCGTTTACTTCGAATCCTGTTCATTGCTCTCTAACCTCTTATTGCACTTGGAGCTTCTGACTTCAGCAATTCTATCAAATCATCAATGTGTCTTCGCTCGGTCAAATAACTGTTGACGTTCACCCGCAAGGCGCGACGGCCGTGAAGGACTGTCGAAGCAAAGAACGCTTTACCGCTGCGCTCGATTCGCTGTTGCAGACTCGACTGAACCTGATCTTGATCGTTCGCGGCCATGGCGCGGACCGACTCAGGTAGATAACGAAAACAACAAACCGCAGTTTCAATTTCACCAACGCGTTCAAAATCCGGCAGCGCGTCGAGTTCCGCCGCGAAATACTGCGTCAGTTCGATGTGCCTTTCGACGGTTTCGCTGTATCCGCGTTTGCCCATGAATTTGAAACACATCCAGAGCTTGAGCGCGTTGAAGCGTCGCGTGCCCATCTGGCCGTACCGAAAGAAATCGTATTCTGCGTCTGAAAAGCCGCGCTCCTCGCTCAAATATTCCGGCGACATATCGAATGAATTTCGCAGCACGGAACCGCCGTTGCGCACCAGCGTCGTGGCACAGGCGAAAGGCACGAACATCCATTTGTGAGGATCGAAGGTAATCGAATCCGCCGACTCAATTCCCCGCAGCTTCTCTTTGTGCTTATCGGAAAAAGCGAGCGCGCCGCCGTACGCAGCATCGACGTGAAACCAGCAATTATTTTCTTTCGCGACCTCCGCAAGCTCCGGCAGCGGATCGATGACTCCGGTCGAAGTCGTGCCAGCGACACCGACGATGCACCAGGGGCGACGGCCGGCGTCGAGGTCTTCTTTGATTGCCGCGCGCAGAGCATCGACGCGCACGTGAAAACGCTCGTCGGTTTGAACCTTCCGCAGGCTTTCGCGGCCATGGCCAAGAATGTCGAGGCTCTTTTCAACGGAAAAGTGGCATTGTTCTGAAGTGTAGAAAGTCAATTCTCGATCTAATTCGCGCAAACCCTGATTCGCGATCGTCCGCGTCCTCCCTGACGGTCGGGCTACTGCCCCGTTTCCATTGCCAGCGCGGTCGCGCGCGCACTTGAGCGCGATTAGGTTGGCTTCTGAGCCTCCGCTGGCGAGCACGCCGAAGGCTGCGCTGCCGTAGCCGATCAATTCGCACAGCCAGCGGATGGTTTGCGACTCGACCATCGCCGATGTTGGTCCATTGCGCCAGGCGCCGGCGTTCTGGTTGAGCGAAGAACACAACGCGTCGGCCCAGACCCCAATCGCCAAAGGCGTCGGATTGAATTGACCGAAGTAGTGCGGGCTCGGGACCTGTTGCGCATGGGGCGCGACCTCGCGCGCGAACTGCTGCAGAATTTCGGCGGCGGGCGTGCCTTCAAACGGCAGCGGTTCGCTGAAAAGTCTCTTAAGCTCGTCCGGAGTCGCGCCTGAATTCACCGGCAAGGAATCGAGCGCCGCCGCGTGCTCCGCGATCAATTTAGTTACCGCCGTCCCGAGTAGTTCGTGTTGTGCACTTAACGATTCGTCGTTCATGCTATCTTCGCCGTCAGCGATCTAAACAGAATCAGGAAACAAATGGCAACGCAGCGCGAACAGTTTATCGAAGCGGTCAAGACTTACGCGCCGGATTTCGGTGTCGAAGTCGCAGTCGAACAGATGAATCGCCTGGCCGATTATTACGGTTTGCTGATGAAATGGAATGAACGTCTGCACCTGGTCGCGCCCTGTTCGCCGCGCGAGTTTGCCGAACTTCATATCCTCGAATCGCTGAGGTTGGTAAAACATCTGCCGGAAGGCGCCGCAGTAATCGACGTCGGGTCAGGCGGCGGATTACCGATCATCCCGTGCCTTTTGGTTCGCAACGATATCAACGCTCTTCTGATTGAATCGTCCCAACGCAAGGCCGTGTTTCTGCGAGAGGCTTTGCGTGCGGTCACTCCGCGAGAGCGGGCCACGGTTGTCGCCGCGCGTTTTGAAAACACAGACCTGCCACCGACGGAGTTCTTGTCCTGCCGCGCCCTGGACCGGTTTACCCAGTTGCTGCCCGCATTGATTCAACAGGCGAGTTCTCACGCCACCTTGCTGCTTTTCGCGGGCGTGGCTCTGCGTCAGCGAATTGAGTCCATGCTTCCTGCAACGAGCGCGGAACGCGTGCCGCATTCCCAAAATCGCTTCCTAATAATCGGACGCAAAGACTGATTGCGCTTTTAATCACTACCGGCGGCGGCGAAGGCCTTTCCGCGAATGCGATCTTTCTGGAAGTGCCGCCGGATTAAGGCTTTTTACTCTCTGCAGGTAAGACTGAGAAGGTCGAGACGGCTGGACGATGCCGTTCGGGGGTTTTCAAAAATGCGCTGGTACGCAAAACTCAGCTTAACATTGGCGATTGCCGCGGTTTCGTTCGTCATTGCTCCGGCGGCGAAGGCCGACACAATAACGATCACGAGTGGCGGATTCGCTGCGTTGGGTCTCGGGAACGACGGGATGGGTGACACAATGGCGGATGCGCTCGACGGTTTTTCTCACACGTCGCAGGACGTCAGCGGTGCGAACAGTTTCTGCGCGTTGCTGAACCCGCTGAGATTCACGACAGGCAACACCGGTACGAACTCCATCGGCTCGCACTCCACCTTTACTCTTTCGCAGTTTTTGACCATCAACGGCCAGACGCAGGTGCTCAATATTGTGGGCAACA
>CBFHBI010000161.1:0-6241 GCA_965653755.1 uncultured Blastocatellia bacterium | reverse complement strand
ATCAGGCGAATCCTCTCAATGCTGCCGGCCAAACGTCAGACGTTGCTGTTCTCGGCAACCATGTCAACCGAGATCGAACAACTGGCGCGTTCCACGATGAAACAGCCGAAGCTGGTTGAGGTAAGCCGGCGAGGCAGCGCGGCGACGACAGTCGAGCAAACGGCTTACTTAGTTGCCCTCGAGTCTAAAACTGCGCTGCTGTTGGCGCTGCTCGAGAAGAATGCCCACGCATTCGAACGTGTGCTCATCTTTACGCGCACTCGTCGCGGCGCTGAGCGCATCTCGCACATTCTCAAAGCACGCGATCACCGTGTGAATCGCATTCACGCAGATCGCAGTCAGGGACAACGCGAAACGGCCCTGCGCGATTTTCGTAGCGGACGTGCTCGCGTGCTGGTGGCTACCGACATAGCTGCCCGCGGTTTGGATGTCGAAGACGTCTCGCACGTGATCAACTATGACGTGCCAGCCGCGCCCGAGGATTACGTGCATCGCGTCGGCCGGACCGGCAGGGCCGGCAATCAAGGCACCGCCATCAGCATAGTTGCGCCCGTTGATGAATTATCGATGCGGGCAATCGAGCGACTAACTGGACAACTGGTGAGGCGCGTCGTGCCTGATGGGTTTGGCGGATCACAACCGGCGGCAGCACTAGCGGCAAAATCGTTTGTGCCCTTTGCGCGAAGGCCAGGGAGCACGGTCCGTTCATTTCGACCGCGCCGCGGGAGATAAGTCCAATCTGACAACGGCGGGCATAAAAGTCAGGAGCAGAACCATGGAAGACCGGTCAGTCTTGAAAAGCGGGGATCGTGTCGAGCAGCGGTGCGTAACCTGTAACGAAGAACGCGGACATGTGATCGCTTCGGTGAGCAAGAGCGGCAAGATTACGCGGGTGAGTTGTCCGATTTGCAACTCGCGGGTTCCCTACAAGGCAGGCGCAATCCGCGCAGCCTCAGGAAAAACCGGGTCTCCTTACGATCGCGGCCGCACCTATCGACGAGGCCAGACGATGATGCATCCCCTATTCGGCGAAGGCGAAGTGACGGCAGTCATTGAAACCGGCAAGATTGATGTACTGTTTTCCGATCGCCTGCGCCGTTTGATTCATGCGCACGTCCAATGACGCCTCGCCTCTAGCTGTCTGCGTACGGGAGAAGCGAAGGCTAACCTCCAAAAGCGAATTGCAGAAGAACGCGCCAAAAACGAAGCGCGCGTGGCAAAGCTGCGACAGGCCTGGCAATTGGTGAAGCACGCAGCAGCAATCTGAGGCCTCTTATCGAGCGTTGCGATCACATTTCGGCGTTCGTCTGACGATTGGTTTGGGTCTCATCCACCTTGCGGTCGCGGATGAACGCCGAAAGGCGCCGTCGAATACTCCAGGCGATGGTAAGAGGCAAATTAGGCTTGAGTAGGTTTTCGGCAGAGCTATCTCAGCAGGCTGCGCATGAGTCGTCGCTTTACAGCTTCCACCAGCAGCAAGTAAGTACCCGTGGCGATTGCGACAAAGAGCAGAAAGGCGACTGGCAGTGGAGTGAAGCCGAGAACTAAACCGATCGACGTGAATGGCAGAACCGTAGCGACAATAACGACACCGATTGTCGTCAGCGTCAACGGCAGACTCGGTCTGCTGCGCAGCGGATTTCGGGCAGTGCGAATAATGAAGATCACAAGAGTCTGAGTGGCAAGCGATTCGACGAACCAGCCGGTGTGGAAGAACTGTTCAGATGCGTGAAAGATTTTGAGCAAGGCGAAGAACGTCAGGAAATCGTAAATCGAACTGAGCGGCCCGATGTAGATCATGAAGTCGCGAATCATCTTCACGTTCCATCGTTGCGGCTTGTGGATGAATGTTTGGTCAACTTTATCCGTCGGGATCGTGACTTGGGCCAAATCGTAAAGGAAGTTGTTCAGCAGAATCTGTGTCGGCAACATCGGCAGGAAAGGCAGAAAGACCGAAGCCACCGCCATGCTGAACATATTTCCGAAGTTGGAACTGGTGCCCATCAACAGATACTTCATCACATTGCCGAATGACTTGCGCCCTTCAATGATGCCGGCATGCAATACTCGCAAACTACGCTCCAGCAAGATAAAGTCAGCGGCGTCCTTCGCTACGTCAACTGCCGTGGAGACTGAGATGCCAACGTCCGCCGTGTGCAGCGACGGTGCGTCGTTGATGCCATCGCCCAAATAGCCGACGACGTGGCTCCGGTTTTTTAGCGCGAGGATGATCCGGTTTTTCTGTGCGGGTGATACGCGTGCGAAGATTGAAGTCTGCTCGACCAGGTGCGCGAGCGCCGGTTCGCTCAACTTCTCCAGTTCAGATCCGAGAATGATTCGACTGCTATCGAGACCGACCTGTGCGCAAACGTGTTGCGTGACCAACTCGTTATCGCCAGTCAGAATCTTCACTTCGATGCCGTCGCGTCGTAACGCATGAAGCGCAGATTTGGCGCTTTCCAGTGGCGGATCAGAGAAAGTGAGGAATCCGGCCAGCACCAGATTGTTTTCATCATTGGCCCGATAGACATCTCTGCTTGGCACGGCGGCGTAGGCAACTGCGAGGAGGCGGAATCCTTTGCCGCACAGTTCGCGATAAGTGGTTTCGGTACGCGAGTGCGTTTCGTCATCGAAGACTGCGTCATTCCCGTTCAATTCATAGCGGCTGCAAACCGGTAGCACACTTTCCGGCGCACCTTTCGTAATCAGCAGCCTCTCTGTGCCATGAGCGACCACGATTGACACACGGCGTCGCTCAAAATCACACGCTATTTCATCGAACTTTTTGTAGTCGTGGATATCGGGATGGCCATGCCGCAGCACCGCGAGGTCGAGTGGGTTACTCCGTTGCCTTTGCTTGATCGCTTCATCCAAGGGATTGCTCACACCTGTTTCGTGCAGGCTGTTGAGATAGGCGAGCAGAAAAACTTTTTCTGACGACGTGCCGAATGGGTCGATGTGCTGGTCGAGATCCATCTCTCCGCTCGTCAGTGTGCCGGTCTTGTCGCTGCAAAGCACATCGATGCTCCCGAAGTTCTGCATCGCCTCCAAATGTTTGACGATAACTTTCTTGCGGGCCATGTGCACCGCACCCTGGCCCAGCGTCACAGTCGTAATCATCGGCAGGAACTCAGGCGTCAAACCGACGGCCAGTGCCACCGCGAAGAGCAGTGACTCCATGAAATCGCGATGCGCCAGCACGCTTACCAACAAAACAAAAAGCACCAGCAGAATGGTCGTCTTCATAATTAGAAGACCGAATTGCTTTGTGCCTCGTTCAAATTCCGTTTCAGGTGGTTTGGTGGCGAGACGTGAAGCGAGGTCTCCGAAGAGGGTGTTCTGTCCGGTTGCGGTAACCACCGCTTGGCCAGTGCCGCTGACAATCGAAGTTCCTAGAAACACCTTGCGCGAATCATCAGAGCTACCGGGTTCCGCTGACTTTTCGACTGGCAGAGACTCTCCAGTGAGTGCCGCTTGTTGTACGTGAAGATCGCGCGCCTCGATTAATTCCGCATCTGCCGGAACGAGATCGCCTGCACCCAACTTAACGACATCACCGGGCACGATGTCTCGCCTGGATATCTCATCCCACACGCCATCGCGAAGAACAGTCGCGGTCGGAGCTACTTCCTTGCGGATACGATCGACCGCGCGTTGCGAGCGAAAGGTCTGGATGAAATTGAGCGCGACACTCAATAAGACCATCGTCACGATGATCGAGGCGTTGAGAGTTTCGCCGAGCGCCGCTGAAATACCACTCGCTACGAGCAGAATGATGGCGAGCGGATTGGCGAGCAGAGACAGCAGTTGAAACGCGGTTGAGGTTCGCTTACCGCGCGCGAGTTCGTTCGGACCGAATCGCTGGAGGCGAAATTGTGCTTCGGTTGAAGTGAGGCCTTGCGGACGTGTGGTCAGAGAATCGTCGAGGCCTGAGTCGGATTTATTCGCACTAGGAGATGGTGCTTGGCTTAACACGGGTCATACGCGAACGCTCATAGCATCTGCTCTCAATGGTAGGCAGTCAACACTGGCATGATATCTCCCGCCGAGCAGTAACGAGCAGATAGCGCAAGCGTCATTCCCGATTGCAAGCAGCCGAGAATGTTTGTATCACAGAAGCCAAGAGGTTCAGAGTGCGCGAAAACTCGCAGGCCCCGAACAAAAAGCCTCAGAACTGCGACAATCCTCGACTCAGTAAAGAGAGTTCGCTGCGGGTGTTTCTATTCTAGATGCCTGCGCGATCCGTCGGCATCGACATTCCTACCATCTCTCACGATCCTCGAAACCAACTTCAACCAACATCAAATCGTGATATGTTGATCCGCCGCAATCGAAGACTTGTCAGTGACAGCCTGAGACTTAAGGCATACACTGTCTTCATCGTTCTTTGAGAATTTATCTCTCGACATCGGGACAAGCGTTCTCATCTTCTCCTCTTGCCGTCTGCTGAATTCAAAACGTTAGACAGGCCAAGAGGAACAACCGATGTCGGATACAACCGACCTCTACAATACGCATAGAATTCTCGATCTGACCTTCGAAGTATGCGCGGACAATAGCGCGCGCTGTGTCAGGCAATTCACACCTTTATATAACCAAAGAAAGCGGCTCGTAAGTTTACGCGAGAAGCTGGAGAAACAACGGCACGCTCGGGCAGCAGAGCTGCGTGCATTAGAGGAATTGGTGGGCATAACTTCATCGGGTGGCGACATGTTTGAAGCGCGTGCGGGCATCACCGCATCAATAGCCGCCTCACTACCCGATTGATTATCGTTTGGGCGCGGGCCTGCGGGAAACTACGGATTGGCAATCTATCCATCAATGGCTTGTCCGAAATTCACGGCTCTCAAACTATTTGGGTGGAACGTTCACTTCGACGGCGTCGGCGCTTTGGGGTTGACCGCAATTCCAGCGCGCAGTTCGTCTGTGCCCCGCACAGCAACCACATCATTCTCTTGCAGATCGCCAAACACTTCGACCAAATCAGCCATCGACATGCCCCGCTTCACGTCAACCCATTCGGTAGTGCCATTGCGAATGCGGATGACAAACGTTCTTTCTGTCGTGGTGGCAATCGCAGACGCCGGAACGAACAGCGATGCATGTGGACGAGTGGCCGGCCAAGTTACTTCGGGAAACATTCCTGGTGATAAGCGCGCGGAATCGTTGATCACGTCAAGTTCGACCGGCATCGTGCGCGTTTTCTCATCAAGCGTATGACTGATGCGTTGCACCACGCCCAAAAACTTCTCACCCGGATACGCGGGAACGCTAAAGCTTATACGCATACCTGACTCCACGCCGGAGACGTCGGCTTCCGGAACCGAAACGATCAGACGCAAGCGAGAGATTTGCTGCAATCGCAGCATCGGCGTTCCCGTTGGACCAGCGAGACTGCCTTTATCGACGCTGCGTTCGCTCACCACGCCGTCGAACGGCGCGCTGACGCGCAGATACAGTTCCGTTTCGCGGACTGAGTTGGCAGCTTCGCGCGTCGCTTTTTCGTTTTGCACCTGAGATTGAACTACCGCTCGCGCCGCTTTTTCATTTTCGTTGAGCGCACGAATGCGAGCACGATCGCCCTCCACGACTCCGCGTGCGACGTCAACGTCATTCTCAGCAACGACGCCGGGCGTGGCTGATGCCGCTTTCAAACGTTTGTACGTTCCTTCATCGGCAACCAGTTTCGCTTCCGCTTCGGCTCGTTGTGCGCGCACGCTCTGCACTCTCGATTCCATTTCAATGCGCTGCTGTTGCGCGGCGCGGACCTTGGCCTCAGCTTCGTTTGTGTGCGAAGCCAACTCCGGCGCACTCATGCGCACGAGCAACTGGCCGCGCTTCACGATTGATCCGCGATCGACGTTGATCGATTCGACGAAGCCCTGCACTTTCGGATAAATGGCAACGTCCTGGTAAGCGCGCAATTCGCCGGGCAAGCGAAGTTCTTTGTTTACAGTTTGAGAGATTACGTTGGTGGTGATGACAGTCGGCGGCGCGGGCTTGGCGCTGGCGTTATTTGTTGGTTGAGTCGACTTACAAGCCGTAATCAAAAAGCTAACAAGCAAGACAATCATCAGGATTGTGATTGCTTTGGAGTTCTGCCGAAGAGTAATCCGTTTATTTTGGTAATTCATCTCGTGCTCAGCGTTACCGGTCAGTACTATCCGCGTCAGCGGATGGGATAAAGAATCGCAAACGTTTTTGCCAGCGACGCTCGTTCAAATCAATACTGAGGATCGCT
>CBFHBI010000160.1:0-6269 GCA_965653755.1 uncultured Blastocatellia bacterium | reverse complement strand
CGGAAAAACTCAGGCGAGGCATTCTAGCGTAGACTGTGACGCCGCTCAAAACTCGGTCTCCGCCGTCGTAAGTTTGGAGCGAGCGGCCAGGCAGAATCGCTTCAACGTAACTCGCGGTCTCATTACTGCCAGATTGCGAATCGTTCAGATTGAAAGATGCCATTCAGGGTGACCCGCGGAGTCTGACTAAACGCTTAGCGATTTTCTCGTTTTTGTTAGGAAATTCGGGTTTCTTAGTCAGGAACGGGCATTGCCATTTGCGCGCGGGGGGTTCTTCCTCTTGACTCGACTATGACCCGAACGAGGACCAGCCAGATTTACCTTTGGGCAGTTATTACGGCAGGCGCCGCTGTCGCGACCTACACCGCGGCTCATTTCACGCGCGGGCAGATCGACGTTCGCTTCCTGGTGCTGGCCACGATCACGATGCTCGTTGGCCCACGCTTCAGCATCCCGATTCCTCGAGTCAAGGCGCACATCTCGGTTTCGGATACTTTCATATTCTTATCGCTGCTCTTATTTGGCGGCGAGGTCGCAATCCTGCTAGCAGCCGCCGAGGCGGTCTGCGCTTCGCTGCGCATCGGAAAACATGTGCGCACTCATCTCTTCAATGGCAGTGTAATGGCTTGCGCCACGTTCCTCACGGTCTTGACGGTCCGCGGTTTCTTTGGAGCCACGCTCAGAGGCCACGATTTCTTTTCGCCGAATTATCTCGTGATGCTGTCGACGATGGCGGTAGTCCAGTATCTCAGCAATTCGATCCTCGTCGCGATCAATGCGGCCTTGAAATCTGATGAGCCAATTTGGAGATCGTGGAGCAAGAACTTCCTATGGACCTCGATGACCTATCTCGCCGGCGCATCAGCCGCGGCCATCATCGCTCCCTTCATCGGCAACATTGGCTTCTTTGCTTTTGCGGCGACAATTCCCATCATCGCGATCGTCTATTTCACTTATTGGACCTACATGAAGAACGTCGAAGGCGCTGCCGCGCAGGCCGAGCAAGCCCGCCGTCACGTGGAAGAACTCAATCGCCATATCGCGGAACAAGAGCGCATCAGCAAAGCCCTGCGCGAAACCGAAGAGCACTTTCGAAATGCTTTCGACTACGCCGCGATCGGCATGGCGCTGGTGTCGCCGCAAGGCGCGTGGCTGCGCGTGAATCGTTCGCTCTGTAATCTGTTGGGTTTCACCGAGCGTGAAATGCTGGCTTCGAATTTTCAGGCGGTCACGCACCCCGACGATATCGGTAACGACCTGGCGAATCTTTATCGCTTGCTGCAAAGCGAAACACCCACCTCGCAGGTTGAAAAGCGTTACGTGCATCGTGACGGCGAAGTGGTCTGGGCATTGAATAGCGTCTCTTTGGTGCGCGACGCCGACGAGAATCCGGCGCATTTTATTTTCCAAATTCAGGACATCACGGAACGCAAACGGGCCGAGGCGGCGTTGCAGAGTCTTTCGTTGATCGATGAATTGACCGGTCTCTATAATCGCCGTGGATTCCTCGCCGTTACTGAGCAGCACGTTCAGGCGATTCGTCGCGACAACAAAGTTCCGATCGTAGTGTATGCGGATCTCGACGGCCTCAAAGAGATCAATGACTCGTACGGCCATCATGAGGGCGACCGCGCGCTGGCCAGTGCCGCGCAGATTCTGAAAGAGACATTTCGCAGCTCTGACATTCTTGCTCGGCTTGGCGGCGACGAGTTTGTGGCGCTGGCAGCCATCGAGCAGGATGAAGAGGCCGAGGTGGTGACGGATCGTCTGCAGGAACAATTCAGAGCGAGTAACGCCGGGCGCAGCCGTCCTTACAATCTTTCGGTCAGCGTCGGGGTCGCGAATTTCGAAGACGATCGCTATTCAATCGAAGAATTGATGGCCCAGGCCGATCATGCGATGTATCAAGAAAAACGGCGTAAGCCTTCCCGCTACAATTATCGACCGCCATTCGGTAGGCCGCGCATCGAAGCCGTGGCTTAAATCCTTCTTAAACTAATTACTCTCTTATTCTGGCCGCGCCGTTCGACGTGGCCCTCTGGCCGGAGTCGGCGATGGCTTCGCTTCCGGAGTTGGCGTCGGCGGCGGCGCGGGCATGTCCGCTTTAGCGAATCGCGGCAACAGATCATCGCGCATCGCCAATTGATATATGGACCAGGCAACTTCGACGGCGTCTTTCTTCACATCGTCTTCGAGTATGCGTTCATAGGTATCGAAGTTCGTGTGCCAAGTCTCAGTTTGATATTCGATCGGGTCCTGGCCCATGCCGATGCCCGGCAGTCCGGCTTGATTGAACGAGGTGTTGTCGCTGCCGCCGAGATTGCGGCTGCGTGACGCAGTTGCGCCGGCGACGCCGTCGTCTTTGAATGGTTCGAGAATCTTGCGCATGATGTCGGCGGCTGGCGATGGACCAAACACGCCAGCGCCGCGCACGCGACCGGTCCCTGAATCGATATTGAAATAACCGCCGAACTTTTCGTAGCCAGGCTTCGGGTTCTCGAAACTGCCGAAGTGTTCCTTGACGTAAGCTTGCGAACCGAGCAGCCCTTCTTCTTCTCCGCTCCACAACGCCACGCGAATTGTGCGGCGAGGTTTCACGCCGAGCGTTCTCAAGATGCGCGCAGCTTCCATCATGATTGCGCAGCCGATGGCGTTGTCGGTGGCGCCGGTCGCCGCGTGCCATGAATCGAGATGGCCGCCAAGCATGATGACTTCGTCGGCTTTGTCGGTGCCGGGAATCTCCGCAACCGTGTTGTAGGAAGTCTTGCCTTCCGGGTACACGCGATTGAGGATGTTGAATTCGAGCGTCACGTCAGTTCCGTCTGCGAGGATGCGCGTGATGCGGCCATAGTCTTCGTTGCTCATCACGACGGTCGGCAGAGCTTTGGTGATGTCGAAGGTCCGATTGTTGAAAGCGCGAATACGTCGAAAGGCGAAGCCCGCGTCGTTCACGCGAATCAGGGCGCCGTTAGCTTTCAGAAATGTATCGAGCTGTTCGTCGATTTGCCGTGCGGTCAGCGGCCGCGGCGCGCCGGGCACGGGAGTCGGTGTCGGCGACGGCTGCGGAAATCCGCCACCCGGCCGGGCGTTGCGACCGTAGCGTTGTTCGGCCTGTTCGTCGGTGATCCGTTTCGCCGGCGGATTCAAATCAATCGGAACGATCACATGTTTGCCGGCCAACACGATCTTACCGCGCACCTTTGTCTTCTGCGTCGCCAGATACGCAGTCAACTGATCCTGCGTCGGCCGATCGGGCAAAATCATTTGATAGGCTTTGGCAGTGACGGGCCCGCGCGTGCTCGGTGTCCACGAGAGCACTTCACAGGTCAGCACATCATTTACCGGCGCCACGATCATTCCGGAGAATCTTTCATTCAGCCAACCGACGTGACCAAAATCCCAGGGCTCGAGATGCGCATTTGAAAGACCCCACGCCGTCATCTGCTTCACGGCCCACTCAGCCGCGGCTTTATGATTTGGTGAGCCGGTCAAGCGCGGACCGTACACATCGGTGAACATGTGCATCGTCTTCATGATCTGCGAATTGTTCTGTTCCTCTTTGCGAATCCGATCGAGCAGATCTTTGTCGCTTTGACTTTGGGCCAGAAGCGGCAGGCAGCACAGAATTGCGATTAAGCCGAGGGCGAGCGCGCGGCGGTTCAGCATGATTTGTCTCCGAAAAACCAAGATGTGATAAAGCGGCGGGATTATACTGCGCCCATGAATCATCAGTGCAACCCAGCTTTGACCGATTCGTAACGCGCACGTGCCGACTCCGCCAAACTCGCGCGCGAAAATTCAAACCATCATCAATCCGGAGGAATAATTATGAGCGAAGAACTGCGCGGAAAGACGGTCGCGATTTTGGTGGCCGACGGTTTTGAACAATCAGAGATGACTGAGCCGAAGGCGGCGCTTGAAGCCGCGGGCGCGCGGGCGCGCATCGTTTCGCCGGCGGACGGCCGCGTGAAAGGATGGAAACATACCGAGTGGGGCGACAAGTTCCATGTCGATGTAAGACTCGCGGACGCCGACTGCGCGGATTATGACGCGCTGCTTTTGCCAGGCGGCGTGATCAATCCTGACAAACTGCGGCTGGAAGAGAAGGCAATCGATTTCATTCGCGGATTTATCAAAGCCGGCAAACCGGTGGCGGCGATTTGTCATGGGCCATGGACTTTGATCGATGCTGGAGCGGTGCGCGGACGCACGATGACTTCGTGGCCGTCGCTGAAAACCGATTTACGAAACGCGGGCGCGAATTGGGTCGATGAGGAAGTCGTAGTCGATAACGGTATCGTAACCAGCCGGAAGCCTGACGACATCCCAGCATTCAATCGGAGAATGATCGAAGAGTTCGCGGAAGGTAAACACGGACAAAGAATCGCGGCGTAGGAGCGCAGGCATCTTTGCCTGCGGTTCACCGGCATCCTTGCCGGTGCCTCGCTGCGGGCAGGATGCCCGCGACCCGCACGCAGGGATGCGTGCGTTCCTAGCCGCAGAACTCAGCTACGGCCTCGACAAATTTGTCAGGATGTTCCGCGGGTGGCAGGTGTCCACAATTCCGAAATACGATCAGCTTGGAATTTGGAATCGTGTTACGCAGGCGAAAGGCATCATCGAGCGGAATGTGATCGTCCTGATCACCCCACACGAGCATCGTCGGTTGGCGAATCAACGACGCTTCGCGTTCGATCCGGGTAGCGCTCCAGGCGCGCGCGGTGCGAATCATGGCGCGATGCGTGTTGGCCGTCGCCAATAAATGATGACGTGACGCGACCATCTTTTCGTTGATCGGTTTCTGCATCCGGCGATACATATCCTGCATGCGCTTGCGCAGAATCCATCTCGAGCCGAGGAAGAGCGGCGTCGCGATATCGCCAATTACCGGCAAACAAGACAGGCGCAAGAGAAGCTTTTTCTTCGCATCATCGTTGGTAACAGCGCCGATCAGAATTAACTTCGCGACTCGATCCGGATAATCCAGAGCGACCGTCGCGGCCACCGCGCCGCCGTACGAAGCTCCGGCGACGATGGCCTTCTTAATGCGAAGACGATCCATGAAGCTGGTGACAAAGCTCGCCTGTTCCGCGATCGTGTAGCGCGCGTCTGCCGGCTTTTCTGAATAGCCATATCCCGGCATATCAGGCGCAATCACGCGAAAGCCTTTGCGCGCCAGCGGCAACAGCACGTGACTCCAAATCAAATTTGAAGAGATGAAGCCATGAATCAGAATGATCGGCGGAGCGTGCTCGTCGCCGGCTTCCTGGTAATGAACGCGCACGCCGTTGACACGCGTGAACCACGAATACTCGGGGTGATAAATGAAATCGAGACTGTTGGGCCAGCTGACATCGCGCGGCCGCGTCAGTAATTTCGTCGCCACCGCGCCCGCTACCAAACCGGTGAGACCCGCAAATAAATAACGCTTCTTCATTGAGCGACAAATCTTAGCACGCAACGGAGTCGATTACTGACCGAGCACGACATGCGGATGAATGGTCTTTAGTTGAGCATCGTAAAGTCCGATCGCCATTAACTCACCCCCGTTTCGCAGCCGCACCGGTTGCTGGTTTTGATGATCTGTTTTCGTGACGATGTCCAGTCCATGGCGTACGCGCTGCGCGTCAGATTCAGTCAGATCCAATGCCGGCAAGTGCGCGAGGATCGCGTCGGGAGAAACGAGCACTGCGCCGATGGAGTTGTCCTGGGCCAGTGCTCTTAATTGATCGAGCGTGCGCGCCTGGCGAATGGTAAACGAACCGGCGCGCGTGCGTCGCAGCGCCGCCAAATGAGCGCTCACGCCGACTTGCTTGCCGACGTCTTCGGCCAGCGTCCGCACGTATGTTCCGGCTGAGCAAACGACTCGTACAGCCAGGTCTGCGGTGCCGTCATCGTTCTGCGTCAGTAAAGGGCCGTCCGTTTCGATAGCGGTGAACGAACTGATATTGACTTGGATCGGTTGACGTTCGATCTGTTCGCCGCGGCGCGCCAGTTCGTAAAGCTTTCTGCCTTTGATCTTTTTTGCAGAGTACATCGGCGGCACTTGTTCAATCTCGCCGCGCAGAGAATGGATCGCCGATTGAATCTCCTCTTCATTCAAATTGCCGGCCGATTTTCTCGGCGATGAATCCCGTATTCGTTGTCCCGAAATGTCGCCGGTGTCAGTTGCATATCCGAATCGGATCGTGGCTTCGTATTCTTTTTCGGCTCCGCTCAAAAACTGCATCAGCCGCGTCGCCTTGCCGACTAGGACCACCAGGACGCCG
>CBFHBI010000159.1:0-6270 GCA_965653755.1 uncultured Blastocatellia bacterium | reverse complement strand
AGGTCCCACACGCGAGTTACGCCGTCCCCGCAGGCCACCCCCAGTTGCTTGCCAACTTTCTGCGCATCGACATCGCGGGTCTTGTAACGGAACACCGTGGTGCGGCCCATGACTTTCAGGTTTGGTAGTTGCGAGAGCGAATTGATTAGACTTTCGGTAATCCCATCAGAAAAATAATCGTTCGTCGGATCGTTGTTTTGGTTCTCGAAAGGCAGCACGGCGAGCGATTCAATCACCACTTCTTTCGTGCGTGCGTGATAATAAAAACCAAAGCCGGCCACCGTGACCACCAGCACGAGACAAGCGACCGCGACGAAAATCTTATGTCGCTTAATCCCGGTGACGAGGTACTCGGCGCTGGACGGTTGCGTGTTCGGAGTACCGCCTTCAGGCGGAATTGTTTGTGAATCGAGTGAAGTTCCGGCTGAAGCCGGCGCTCCGAAACTCGACCGTGACGCGGTCGTATCGATGCCGCCGGTCTCCAGCTCGCGCCGCAGTTGCTTCAATTCAATTGCGACTTCTTTAATCGATTGGTATCGCTCATCAGGATCTTTCGCGAGACATCGCCGGATGATCCGTTGCAGTTCAAGCGGGGCGTTGGGATTGAAATCAGAGATCGCCGGCGCCGTCTCATAAACAATCTTGTGCAGTGACTTGATGACTGAATCACCCTCGAATGGCTTATGCCCCGTCGCCGCCTCGAACAAGATGCAGCCGAATGAAAATATATCAGACCGCTGATCAATTTCCCTGGTTTTGCCCTGGGCCTGTTCGGGTGACATGTAGCCCACGTTTCCGAGACTCGCGCCGGGCTGCGAATGCTGCGGCATGATGGCCGTCGCGACCTCGCTGCTGCCGCTCGCAGACGGCGGCTGCGGTTCGATCAGCTTCGCCAAACCAAAGTCGAGAGTCTTCGCGTGCCCGTCACGCGTCACCATAATGTTGTCCGGTTTGAGATCGCGATGAACGATGCCGGCGGCGTGCGCTTTGGCCAGTCCTTCGGAGACGTGCTGAAGATGACGCAGCAGCTTTGCCAGATCGGTTTGCCGTTCGTGAATCAGTTCGCGCAACGTTTGGCCGTCGATGAACTCCATCGCGATAAAGTTCACGCCCTCGCTCTGGCCGATCTCATAGATATGCGCGATGTTCGGATGATTGAGCGCGGCGGCGGCTTGCGCTTCCTGAACAAAGCGTCGCATGCGATCTGCATTCGCGGCCGTGTCGGCGGGCAGGACTTTTAAAGCAACGCGCCGACGCAATTGTTCGTCCTCGGCCAGAAAGACCTGGCCCATGCCACCGGCGCCCAGCAGCGTTTTGATCGCATAGCGTCCGAGATGATCTCCCGTGGTCAATGTTCGACTGGCCTGAGGGACACTCGCTGGTCCAACCGATGGCGCACTCAACGGCGGCTTACTGGCGCCAATAAATTGCCGCAGTTCATCCAACAAAGCCTTCGCTTCTTTCAAGTCGGCCGTGTCGAAGCCTTCGGTGAACCAATTGTAAATCTCCGCGAGCGTCCGATGCGCTTCATCGGTCTTGCCTTGTTGTTGCCACAGGCGGGCCAGGCTTATCGTCACGCGTAACTCGAGTGACTTGCCTTTCTGCTGTCGAGCGATCTCGATCCCTTTTTGAAATAAAGCTTCGACCTCAGCTTGGTCATCGCCCGCATCGAGCATCAACTTGCCCTTGATGCGATACAAGTCAGCTCGCCAGCATCGCTCCTCGCTGTCTTCACGCGTGGCCGGATCGTGTTCAAGAAAATCCAGACCTTCGCGCGGCTGACCGGCTTTCTGATAGGCTTCGCCAAGCCGGCACAGATTCGAAGCTACGGTGATCTCTGCTCCCGTCGAGCGAAAGAGTTCGAAACCGCGGCGCATGTCAGCAATTGCCTCAACAGGTTCGCCTTGCTCAGCTCTGGCCCAACCACGGGTCACCGTCATGATGCCGAGCCAGAATGGCAGGCCATGATCCAGACAAAGCGCGATACCTTCGTCTTCGAATTCGATTGCCTTCAGCACGTCGCGGCGCCATTGATTCATTGTGCCAGCACACGATAACGCGAAAGCTTTGCTTTGCGCTTGTCCGACTTCCAAGCCGTAGCGAAGGAAAAGGTCCACGTGCTTCATAGCCTGGTCTGAATAGCCCGTCATCCACAGCGCGAACGCAAAATAAACTTCCGCGTACATGCCCGGCTCGTGTCCGAACAGAAAAGTCAGCGGCCGATGTTGCTCGGGCGAATAGATCGCAACCGCCTTTTTTATATGTTCGAGTGATTGCTCGAAATTGCCCATCCAGAAATAACAGCTACCAACCATCCCATGACCAATCACGAGTGTCGGCGAATTTAGTTTTTCAGCCAGACGCACGAACTCTTCGCCGTTGGCCAGCGCCTTACGAAATTTCGCGCGACAAAAATTGACCGCGTAGATTCCCCAAATCAACGGCAAGAGAAACTGCGGATCCTCCAACTCCTGCGCCAGTTGATACGCGAGCGTGAAAGTCTCTTCCACTTCCGGCGCCGCATAGCCTTTGGTGGCGAACAGCGCGTTGCCGAGCACCACCTGCAAAGCCAACTCGCGCTGCCGGCGTTCGCGACTTTGCGGCTCCATCTCCAGCAGTTGTAACCCGCGTCGCGCGAGCGCCGCCGCCTCATGCGCCGCCATCACTTGATTCGCTTGCTGGGCGGCCGTCGTGAAGTATTCCGCGGCGCGCGCGTACTGCCGCGCCGTTTCCCAGAGCGCGGCCAGCTCGCTAGCAGAATCGTTTCGGCGTTCGCCATAGAGACTTTCTAGCGACTCGGCTACTTCGCGGCTCAGCGCAACTTTACGCGTCGAACGGAGCGACGCGTAGAGTGCGTTCTGATAAAGCACGTGCACGAAGCGATAGCGCAACGTCAGGGTGCGATCGGGAAACTCGCGCTCGTCCACGAGCTTCACAAAGCTTTGCACTCGCTCTAACTCTTCCAGCCGATCTTCGACTTTGTCAGCTTCGATTTTTAGCACTTGGGCGACAACCGCGGAATCAAACTCGTAGCCTTGCA
The DNA here is from genome assembly GCA_965653755.1 of uncultured Blastocatellia bacterium. Taxonomy (GTDB): domain Bacteria; phylum Acidobacteriota; class Blastocatellia; order Pyrinomonadales; family Pyrinomonadaceae; genus UBA11740. The sequence goes on along the minus strand of CBFHBI010000159.1, from coordinate 3,230 downwards.
CGCTGGCGGCGACCAACAGCTTTAGATCGCCCTCGCTCAATTGCGCGATCTTTCGTTCGATCATGCCGCGCACTGACTCGGGCAATTCGCGTTCAATTTCCGGCAGCTCTTTCGCCAGCGTCCACACGCCACTGGACTGGGCGATGACGTTGCGGTCGCGCAGGTAGCGCACCAGATCGGCCATGAACAGCGGGCTGCCTTCGGTCTTGGCGTGAATGAGCTGCGGAAATTCTTTCGCGAACTGATGACCCGGAAATTCGAGCGCGAGATATTCGACGATTTCACCTTCGTTCAAGAATTCGAGCAGCAGCTCGCGGCACAAACCGCGCGCCTGCAAGTCTGGTTTGATTTGCAGGAACGGGTGTTTGCTCAAAAGCATGTCTGACGGACGATACGCAGTGACAATCAACACACGCATGGCGTCGAACTTGCCGGCCAGAAAACTGAGCACATCGATAGTCGAAATGTCGGCCCAATGAAGATCGTCGAAGAAGAGCACCAGCGGCCGTGTGGTGGAAAGCTGTTGCAAAAACGCGCCGAGCTCACGCTTCATTCTTTCCTGCGACGCGGCCTGAGCTTCGCGCATCGTACGGGCGCTTTCGTCGTGTTCGCCTGAGAGCGGGACAATTTGCGCATACCACGTCGGGGCGAGCTGCCGCATCAGCGCGCTCGCTTCTTTCCCGTCATGCAACAAAGTTTCCAGCGCCTCGAGCAACGGCAGGTACGCTTCGCTTCCCGCCAGTCGCTCGCTGCACCGGCCACGCGCGAGCGTCGCCCGTCCGTCGCCGCTGAGTTCTGACAGAAAATCTTCGATGATGGTCGTCTTGCCGATGCCTGGCTCGCCGGCAATACACATCAAGAGACCGTGACCGGCGGTCGCAGACTCAAATGAAGCATGCAATTCCGCGCGCTCGCGGCCGCGTCCCACCGTGTGGCGCTCAAACGCAAATCGATCGGCTGTCTTGAACGCACGCGCGTGTTTGTCAGTCACAGCTGCAATGACTCGGGTGTCTGCCTCTCGATCTTGCGAAGCTGACCGTCGCATTTCAGCGGTGAATTCAAGACGCTTCTTCAACTGTCGCAAATCAGTCAAAAGATCTGCGGCCGTTTGATAGCGCTCAGCGCGGTCTTTGCGCAGCGTCTTTCCCAGAATCTGTTCCAGCTCGGCCGGAATTTCCGGGTTGAAGTCTGTTATCGGCGGCGGCTCAGCACGCAGGATGGCCGCGATCCGATCGCTCGGCGTTTCACCTTCGAAAGGCTGACGCCGCGTCAGCAACTCGTAAAGCGCGACGCCCAAACTCCAGAGGTCCGACCGCGCGTCGAGGTCTTTGCCGCGCGCTTGTTCCGGCGACATGTAAGCGACGGTGCCCATCACGATGCCCGGCGCTGTTTGCAGCGCCCGCGTCTCTGCTTCTCGGTCGATTGACCCGTCCGCTAACGCCGGTGTTTCTGATAATTTGGCCAGACCGAAATCGAGCACCTTGACGATGCCGTCCGTTCGCAGCATGACGTTGTCCGGTTTGATGTCGCGATGAATGATTCCGACCGCGTGGGCCGCCGAAAGCGCGCCAGCGATCTGAATCGCGACGTCGAGAACTTCCTCGATACTCATCCGCGACTGTCGCAAGTGCTCGCGCAACGTCACGCCGTCTATAAATTCGGTGGCGATGAAGTGGCCAGTCTCAGTCTCGTCAATTTCGTAAATCGTGATGATGTTCGGATGGTTCAGTGCGGACGCGGTTTTCGCTTCTTGCACAAACCGCCGCATCCGATCGTGATTAGTAGCAACTTCAGCGGGCAGAATCTTCAGTGCGACCTTGCGATCGAGCCGGGAATCCTGGCCCAGATACACCTCGCCCATGCCGCCTTCGCCAATCTTCGAGCGGATTTCGTAACGGCCAAGCTTGGTGCCGGTTTCAATTCCCATTCCGGTTCCGTTTATAGCTCACGGATTTAAACCAACGCAGCGCACTAAATCGGCAAAGCGCGGATCGGTGCGCAGGTCATCAAAGATTGGATCGACTTTGATAGCTTGCAGCAAAAAAGTCTTACGACATCCGTTGCGCAATTCTTCAAAGGCTTTGTCCTTATCGCCCAGCCCCAGATAAATCATGGCGAACAAGTCCGGCGCGACGTAGCTCGTTTTTGATTCCTCGCGTAAACGATCGATTATTCGTTGCGCCTCAGTTCTGTTGCCTGACTTTGCATAGGTGTAGCCGATGAACCCACGCGTGGGAAATGCGGTACCGGCCTCGATCTTCTGAAGCTCCTGAAGCGCTTCGGCATAACGGCCTTGCGCGGTTAAGACCACTCCTAAATTCCCGACCGCCGGCGGGAAATTTGGATCGAGTTCCTGCGTCTTGTGAAGTTGGACGATCGCTTCATCGTAATGCCGCTGCCAGTAATAGCACACACCAAGGTCCACATTGATGGCCGTTGACAAAGGATCGATCTCCAAGCCGCGCTTCAGTTCCGCAGTCGCCTGGTCGAATTTTCCTTGCTGGCAGAGCATGAAGCCATACCAATCGTGGGCCAACGCATAACTCGGATTGAGTTGGATCGCTTTCTGAAACTCGCGTTCGGCGGCGGGCCAGTCAAAATTGTATTGAAAGCTGATCAGGGCCAGGGCGTAATGAGCGTCGGCCAGCGAAGCGTCCAATGCCAAAGCCTTTTGCGCGGCTTGCCTGGCGTTAGCGGTGTTTACTTCCGGGTTTTTTGTAACACTGGTAAGGAGATAAGCTTCGGCCAGACCAGCATAGGCCGCCGCATAATTCGGATCCTGCGCGATCGCCTGCTGGAAATACTCGATGCTCTTCTTCATGTCTTCGTCCGTGAAGCGATAGAGCGAGTGATAAGCCTTCAAATACAATTCGTAGGCCTGAGCATTCTCGGTAGCGTGCTTCGCTAATTTTTCTCTTTGCGCGCCGCTTAACTGGACTCGCAACCGATCTGAAATGTCGCCGGCCAGTTCGCTCTTGAGCGCGAAGATGTCCGAAGCCTTGCGCGAATATTTATTGCCCCAGATTTCCGATCCGTCTGAGACCCGCACCAGATCAGCCTGAATCTCGAGATTGTCCCCCTGCTTCAGTACTTTCCCGGTGAGCACGGCTTGGACGCCCAACTCCTTGCCTGCTTTCTGCGGATCACTGGCGCTGCCTTTGTAGCGAAAGACCGTGGTGCGCGCCATCACCTTCAGGTTTGGGAGTTGGGCGAGAGAATTGATGATGTCT
>CBFHBI010000158.1:0-6282 GCA_965653755.1 uncultured Blastocatellia bacterium | reverse complement strand
GTCCTTCGATCCCTCCTCCAGACTCTTCTCTTTCGGCTTCACGGTGGATCGAATCACGATGAACTTGTTCAGCAAATCGAACCAAAACGGCGCGCCCAGTGAAAGTGCCAGGGCCGTGATTAGCCAGCCGAGTAACTTCGGCAGGTATCGTCGAAATGTAATTGGACGAATTTGTCGCGGGTCGGCAGGGCCGGGGGGATTGGTGCGATCGCTGCGTACAGTAGTCCATCCAATCGGCAGTCCGAGTTTTTGGATTTCAGCGAGATTGTTTTTGACGCGGCACTCCGGTGTGTCGCAGGGCGTCGTGCTTGCGGTCGGAGTCGGCTTAGCTGCTGCGGACGGGCCAGCATTCGACGTGGTATTCGAATTCGACGACGATGAATTGCTGTTTGCGCCCGCGCGATTGGAGTTCGCCCCCGAAGTCGGGGATGAGTTCGTATTGCTACTGCCCGCGCGATTCGAGTTGGTGTTGCTCGAACCAGCGGACCCTGGGTTAGTTGGTTGATTCGAAGCCGACCCGGTCGTCTTCGTAGAAGATTCCGACGTGGTCTCCGATGCATTAGTGGATGTGGGTGTTGGATTAGCTTTCGCATATTCTGTTGCCGCCGCCACCAGCGAATCGCGCATTGGTCGATCGGTGGAAAGCGTTCGCATCAGCGCGATCGAATCGACGTTGAGAAGGATCGTCAATACCAACCCGAATATCAGCACAATGAGTTGCGACCTACGTTTGTAGTAGCCCGAAACGCGATCCATGCTGCTGTCGAACCAGTTCTCAATGTTTTCTCGCACCTTAGCCGGATCGTTGCTGGCATCGACAAAGGTAAGCAAAGCCTTCTTCACCTTAGGCGGCAAACTCGTGTTGGCCGCAAGCGCCGTGCGCAACTTTGAGATTGCGTCCGCCGCAGGCGACTTTCCATCGGCGCCGGTTCCTGTCGAAGTAAGGCCGGTTGCTCCCAGCGCGGCGCCCTCGCCGATCAAATCCATTAGGGCCAAGGCAAAGTTCCGCGCGGGTATGTAAGATGGCAGCGTCTTTGCCCCGGGGCTGTATGGCTTGGCAAAGAGACTATAGATTAGAGGGTGTTCGTAGATGCTTTTTACCAGCGCCGCAGTCTCATCTTTTGCCGCCTTCGCGTCTGGATTGTCGCTGTGCAGCATCTCTGAGATGCCCTTCTCGAGGTCGCGCGCGCGTTTTCTGCTGAAGCGCTCGACAATTTCGTTGGCAGCCGAGCAAATTAAACTCAGCAGCAAGTATATGAACACCAGTCCGATGGCGATATCGATGATGGATGAACCGAGCATTCTGACCTCCGTGAAGGACGTGCAGTCAACGATTCGAAACGTTTATCAGCGAGTTTTGAAAGTCTTTGTTAAGCACCCCAAAACCATTTATTGAGCGGTTTCGAGTGCGGCGCTGACTGCCGAAGTGGACCTTGGGACAGGCGGCTTATACTCTGAGAGCCGCACCGTGTCAACATTTTTTGAATCCTAAGTTACTTCAATAATTTGACAAATTCCGGGTTGCACCTTACTTGCTAATCGTTAACGCACCGAAATGGCCAAACAAATATCAATCTGGACCATTGGCCATTCGACGTTGTTGCTCGAAGATTTCATCGCGCGATTGAAGTCGTTCGAGATCGAATTGCTGGTAGACGTCCGCAGCTTTCCCGGCTCGCGGCGATATCCGCAATTCAACAAAGATAGTTTGAGCCAGTCGCTCGAGCACGTTGGCATCGCCTATCAGCACTTCCGCAAATTGGGTGGCCGCCGCCGCGCGCGGCCCGATTCACTTAATATGGCGTGGCGCAACGAATCGTTTCGCGGGTACGCGGATTACATGGAAACGAAGGACTTTCTAGAAGCCATCGAGCGGCTGCTCGAATTGGCAAGGCTTCGGCGCACGGCCATCATGTGTTCAGAAGCTGTTTGGTGGCGATGTCATCGCAGCATGGTCTCTGATTACCTCAAAGTGAAGGGCATCGATGTGGTGCACATCATGGGGGCAGGGAAATCGGAGCCGCATCCATTTACGTCGGCTGCTCGAGTGATCAACGGAGAGTTGTCTTACCGCGGCGTCCTAAGTGAATGAGACGGCTTTCTGCCCAGCGAAGCGCGCGTGATAAGATTTTGGGGCGGAAGATCATGACACCTGGAGAGCACGACGGCATTCATCGTTGCGAGCGTTGCGATCGTGAGACGCCACACGTTGTCGAATCGATTGGAGACGATAATGGATTGCACTATGTTTGTTGGGATTGCACCGCGAGACAGGAAAAACGATTCAATCAAAAGCCCGGTTGGCGTCGTCATCACCGCACGCGACGTTACGAGCGGGCCGCAGCGCCACCGGCGCCCCAAGGCTTACCCGAGCCGCCGAAAATTTCTTGAGTTCACAGTTGGCAGCCGCAACGGGGTCGGACCTCGATCCGATCGCTGAAGCGCTTGCGAAACTAATATCAGAGCAGGAAGGTTTGCGAGAAATTTCGGCCGCGAATTTCTAATCTAATCCAGTGTGTCTTGCACTGAATTCTTCAATGCCTCGGGAACTCGATGCTCGGGGACTTCGACTGTTTTTTCGCTGCCGCCGACGTTTCGAGTGATGCGATAACGAAACGCGTCCGGCATTGACTCGCCGTGGTGCGCGTCTTCTTGAAACAGCTCATCAAGCGATTGCAAGTCAGCCGAGGAGAGTTCAGATTCTGAAACCTCTCCCCGGCTTTTGAGGTGCGAGCCCGGCAGACCAAAACCTGCAAAACCACCAACCCGTTCAATCTTCACTCGATCTTGATTTGCCATCCTGCGATTATGTTAAATCAAAGTCCTACCTGCTTCCAACCGTAGTCGATGCCAGCAAAGACCGAGGGGTCCGCCGGAAACATCGTGTTGGCAGCCTTGCGCGTGTCGGCGGCGAAGGTCTTCATGGTCATGTTTGGACTGGGACCGGCAGTGGTCATAACGTGATACCAAACCTGCCCCACCTTCTCCCAACTGTGGCCGCCAACCTTCTTGCACGCGGTGCAAAAGGCAAGATTGGGCGGCCCGCTGCTATAGTGCGGATCCATGCCGGGAGTGATTTGCGAATACTTGGTCGGCTGCGCCGCGAGACAATGCGCCGCCGCGGGATTCGCCATGTCGCGCAGACAAGTGTAACCCTTGCCCACAGCGACCGGGCCCATAATATCGTGTCCGATGAGCCAATCAGCATGATTCACATCCTGGTTCGCTTGCCACTGCCGAAACATCGAACCAAAGCAATCAGAAATACTCTCGTTGAGGCCGCCGGCGTCGTTGGCGTAAGCAAGTTGCAGCGTGTGTTGCGTGACGCCGTGCGTCAATTCATGGCCGATCACATCGTTGCCCTTAGTGAAATCAATGAACAGCTTGTTGTCGCCGTCGCCGTAGATCATTTGCGAGCCATTCCACATCGCGTTGTTGTAATCCACGCCGTAGTGAATGGAGGACATGAGAGTCATTCCCGCATTGTCAACTGAGTTGCGGTTGAAGGTCTTTTTGTAAAAGTCCGCCACTGCGGTCGTTTCCACGAAGGTGCGTTTGGCGGTTGGGTCGCTGGAGCTGCCCGGATTTGGCACCGGCACGCCCGGGGTCGCCGTGTGATGCTTACAGTCATAAACCGTAATTGCGGGAGCCGGCGCCAACGCGGCCGGAGCAGCTCCGAGCGACATCGCCACGCTGGTTAACGTCCGAGCCTGGTCGCGCAATACGCGTATCTCGTGACTAATGCGCACCGTGTCGGTGGCGGCTTTGCGAGCATCCGCATCCAGCGCGGGATCTTCGGCGAGCTTTTCCAGGACGTCGCGGGGAATGATATAGCAATTGCATGACATAGCAGTTTCTCCTTTTGATTGAGGGTTATGAGACGGATTCCAGGCCATCGGTCGATCGCGATAGTCCAACTACTCCAAACTTTCGATCATTACACTCAGATGTGATCGAGCAAGATATTAAGATTAGAGTCGTCATTGGAATGCTGAATCTGCCTGATGGTTGAGAGTTGTCCACTCGGCCACAGCCGGGTGGTATGAGCACGTCAAAAGCCAGCCTTGAGTTCGAGTGTGCTGACCGAAGTTCGATTGGACGGCTTACTCAAAAAGCCGTTTTGCGAGGTGTCTTGCGCGGCGTCTTATATCGCATCCAACGGTAGCTTGGCAAGAAATTTCGTGTGGACGATGCGACACGCCGGCTCATTTGCGATCGCGCGAGTTGGAGATTTGTGAACGCCTGATGTCGTGCGTTTCTTGCCAGGCACGTCCCTCCTGCGCCAACAGTTCATCTGCTTCTTTCGGTCCCCAGCTTCCGGCCGGGTAGTTTGGGAAGGACGGCGCCGGCGAGTTGGCCCACGCCTCCTGAACGGGCGCGACGACGGCCCACCCTGCTTCGACCTGATCCGCGCGTTGAAATAAAGTCGCATCGCCCATCATACAATCGTGCAGCAGCCGCTCGTATCCAGTGCTCGGCACATCGCCAAAATATTCTTCATAATCAAAATCCATGTTGACTGTGCCGATATCGAGAATCGGGCCAGGCACTTTCGCGCCAAAGCTAAGCGAAATGCCTTCGTCAGGTTGAATGTGAAGCACCAGACGATTGCCGGACAATCGATCGACTTCGGTTTCGCGGAAGAGAATGAAAGGTGCGCTCTTGAATTTGATTTCGATTTCCGTGTCGCGCATGGCCAGACGTTTGCCGGTTCGCAAATAAAAAGGCACCCCGCTCCAACGCCAGTTGTCGATCAGAATTTTCAGGGCCACGAAAGTCTCGACGGTCGAATCCGCGGCGACGTTCGGCTCGCTCCGGTAGGCGGGCACGTGTTCGCCATCGATAGTTCCGGCGGCGTATTGCCCGCGCACAGATCTGCGCGCGGCCTCTTCCGGAGACGGGCATTGAATCGCGTGCAGCACCTTGGCCTGCTCGTCACGCACGGCGTTCGCTTTGAATGAAACGGGAGGCTCCATCGCGGTCAGCGTCACGAGCTGCTGCAAATGATTCGGTACCATGTCGCGCAACGCGCCGGCTTGCTCATAATAACCGCCGCGCTGTTCGACGCCGACTTTCTCGGCAGCGGTGATTTGCACCGAGTCGATGTAGCGCCGGTTCCAGATTGGCTCAAAGATTCCATTCCCGAAGCGGAACACCAGAATGTTCTGAACGGTTTCTTTGCCGAGATAATGATCGATGCGATATATCTGATCTTCCTTGAGCACTGCTTGAATGTCCTGGTTCAGCTTCTTCGCCGATTCGAGATCGGAACCGAAAGGCTTTTCGATCACCACCCGCCGCCAATGGCTTTCCCCTTCGTCGGTGAGCCCCGCAGCGCCTAGCTTTCGCACCACCGGCGCGAAATACTGCGGCGCCGTCGCCAGATAGAAACAGCAGTTGTGGCCGGCTGTCTGTTCCTGATCGATCTTCGCGATTAGCTTTTTTAGCTTCGCGTAGGTCTCGTCGTCGCCAAAATCTCCGGATAAATAAAAGAGGCGCGACGCCAGCCAGTCCCAGACTTCTGCTTCGACCTTTTCAGTGGCGAACTCATCCATGTCGTTGCGCAGCCGGCGGCGGAACTCGTCGTCATCCATCTCGGCGCGGGCCAGACCGATGACACCGAATTCGTCCGGAAGCAGATTGTTCTTGTGCAGGTTGTACAGCGCAGGAATCAATTTGCGCTTCGTCAAATCGCCCGCTGCGCCGAAGATCGCCAGAACGCACGGCGGGCTGACGTGGGATGTGTTTTGTGTGGCGTCAGTCATGCTGGTTGCATCGCCGATGTGTCAGAACCCGGAGCGGTAGCGACGGGATCAATTGATTCCAACGTTCCACATTGATCCGGTCGCTACCGCTCCCGGGTTCTGACACGCGCGCTCACTGATAATCAACCACCCGTTACCGCAGGTGTTACTGACCTCATTTACTTCGGCTCAACATGGCCGCCGAACTTCTTTCGCATCGCGGAAAGAATTTTCTCCGCGAACGTATGTTCCTGTCGAGATCGAAAACGTGTGTAGAGCGCGGCGCTCAAAACCTCTGCCGGCACTGCCTCTTCGATCGCGGCTTGAATGGTCCAACGTCCCTCGCCTGAGTCCTGAACAAAGCCGCTGTAGCCGGTGAGATTCGCATCTTCAACCAAAGCCATGGCCGTCAAGTCCAGGAGCCACGATGAGACCACACTGCCGCGCCGCCAGACTTCGGCGATGTCCGCGACGTTCAAGTCGTAACGAATTTCTTCCGGCAGATCTTTTGAGTTCGCGTTGCGAAAAATGTCGAAAC
>CBFHBI010000157.1:0-6319 GCA_965653755.1 uncultured Blastocatellia bacterium | reverse complement strand
ATGCGTCTATTGTTCACCGGGATTTTTATTGGCCGCTAAAGAATTGATTGAAAAATCGCCCAGCCCTTCGCGTGATGAAATTAAGGATGCTTTGTCAGGGAATCTCTGTCGCTGCACTGGCTACATCAAGATTTACGAAGCGGTCGAGCTGGCGGCGGCAAGAATACGCGGTGAGCAGGCAGAGCCGGACAGAGAAACAGTCTATGGTTGTGACTCAAGTCTAACGCAATCTCACGGTCAGGAAGGCGGGCCTGCCCCCGCGGTTCTTACAAAAGAGAGAGCGGGGGTAAACCACCCTTCCTGACCCTGAGATTTTCACAGCGCTTACTTGAGCCTTCATCGAATGAGTAACGAGCGGCAAAACGGAAAACCACTGAACGTCGTCGGCAGACCATTCCGCAAGGTGGATGCGCGCGCGAAGTGTGTTGGGCAGACGAAGTTTGCGGATGACATCATCTTGCCGAGAATGCTGGCGTGCAAGATTCTGCGGAGCCACGAACCGCACGCGCTGATAAAGAAAATAGATCTTTCGAAAGCTCTCGCGCTGCCTGGCGTGGTTGCAATTATCACCGGCAAAGATTTGCCGATTCCTTACGGCATTCTTCCCGTGAGTCAGGATGAGCATGCCTTGTGCATTGACAAGGTGCGCTTCGTGGGCGATCCGGTCGCCGCCGTCGCGGCCATCGACGAAGACGTCGCATTCGACGCGATGAATCTAATCGAAGTCGAATATGAGTCGTTGCAAACAATCACTTCGATCGAAGAAGGGGCCATGGTTGACGAGCCGCGCATTCACGAATATGGCGACGGCGGGAACTTTCACAAGAAAGTCTCACTGGAATTCGGCGACGTTGATGGAGGATTCGCCGAGGCTGACCTGATTCGTGAAGACACTTTCTTTTATGAGGGCAACACTCATCTGCCGATGGAGCAACACGCAGCCGTCGCTCATTTCGATTCGGATGAGAAGCTGACGCTCTGGAGTTCGACACAGACGCCGCATTACGTTCATCGCGCGCTGGCGAAGGTGCTCGGTTTGGCTGCGAGTCACATTCGTGTGATCGCGACGCCGAATGGCGGTGGGTTCGGCGGGAAGAGCGATCCATTCAATCACGAAGTGATCGTTTCAAAGCTCGCGATGATCACGGGCCGTCCGGTGAAGTGCACGTTGACTCGTGAAGAAGTCTTCTATTGCCATCGTGGCCGCCATCCGGTGCTGATGCACGTCAAGACCGGTGTGAAAAAAGACGGCGCGATTACAGCGATGCACTTCAAATCATTTCTCGACGGCGGCGCTTACGGCAGCTATGGCGTCGCCAGCACGTTCTACACCGGTGCGCTGCAAACCGTGACCTACGAAGTGCCGCGTTACAAATTTCAGGGGGCCCGCGTCTTCACCAACAAACCGCCGTGTGGTCCGAAGCGCGGTCACGGCACACCGCAACCGCGATATGCACTTGAGGTCCATCTCGATAAGAGTGCTGAGCAACTGAAGTTGGATCCGGCGGAAATTCGGCGAACGCATCTGGTCAAGCCCAATTCAGTGACCGCGAATTATTTGCGCATCGGCAGCATGGGACTGGGCGCGTGCATCGACAAAGTGGTTGAGGGATCGCGTTGGAGGGAGAGATTTTCGTGGCCGGAAATTAGTGAACCACAGAGTGCGCAGAGGTCTTCACAGAGGAATGTGGAGGAAGGCTCGACGACCTCTGCGAATACCTCTGCGTCCTCTGCGGTTAATCGTAAGCTCCCCTACGGCAAGGGGATTGGCATCGCGTGTTCGTCTTACATCTGTGGCGCGGGACTGCCGATCTACTGGAACAACATGCCGCAGTCTGGCGTCCAACTTCGGCTCGATCGTCAGGGCGGAGTTTGCGTGATGTGCGGCTCGACCGATATCGGTCAGGGCTCTGATTCAATCCTCGCTTACATCGTTGCAGAAATTCTTGGAATCGATCCCTTTGACATCCGTGTGGTGACGGCTGATACCGATTTGACGCCGGTTGACCTTGGCAGCTACTCGAGTCGCGTCACGTTGATGACCGGCAACGCCGCCATTCAGGCTGCTGAACGCGCGCGTGAATTATTGACGATCGCGGTCGCGGAAAAGCTCAGCCTGCCGATCGAAAATATTTCGTTCGCGGAACGGCGCGCCTTCGACGTCGAGAATCCCGACGTGGGTGTTTCGTTTGCAGAAGCCGTTGTGTTGGCAGAATCAAAGTTCGGGACGATCGGCACTGTCGGTTCCTATACGCCGCCGCGGAGCCCAGGCAAATACAAAGGCGCGGGCGTTGGCCCATCGCCGGCTTACAGCTATTCGGCGGCGGTTGCAGAAGTCGATGTCGATCCGGCGACGGGCATCGTCACGGTCGAACGAATCTGGATCGCACACGACATCGGCAAATCGATCAATCCCATGCTGGTAATGGGCCAGGTCGAGGGCAGTGTTTACATGGGCCTCGGCGAAATTCTGATGGAAGAGATGTCCTATCGAGCGAACCGAAATGCCGTGCACAAGTTTCCCTCGCTGCTCGAATACAAGAGCCCGACGACGATGGAGATGTGCGACGTCAAGACTTACCTGATCGAAGATCCCGATCCGAACGGCCCGTTCGGCGCCAAGGACGTCGGGCAGGGGCCACTTCTGCCAGTTCCACCCGCCGTCGCCAACGCGGTTTACAACGCAGTCGGGGTGCGCATCGACGAAGTTCCGATTACGCCGGAAAAAGTTTTGAAAGCGCTGCGCGAAAAATCAAAAGGCCGCGAAGCGCGTTATGGACCAGATTCGATCCCCACGATCGAATGGCCTGAGCCCTTGCGCGTGTTGACTCCCGCCGAAGGCGGCGACGGTCGCGAGATGCCGCGCGTCGCGGTACATTCTTAAGCTGTATGAAACGATATCTACCATTCTTAATTATTTTGCTTGTACTCGTCGCGGGCGTGGGCGTAGCCGCGATGCTTTGGAAGAGAACTAACGGCACGACTTCAAAGGGCGAGACGCCTTTTGGGAATGAGTTAGGTACTGGCTCGAGCAAATCGACTGCGAACCTAACAAGCCCACCGTCAGGTTCGGCCAATCCGAATCCCACGAACCCTTCGAGCGGGTCAACGAAGCCAAATGTCAAAGTTAGTTCGCCCGTCGTGTTGGATGAGTACGGCGACTATCAATGTCCGCCGTGCGGCCAACTTTATCCTGATCTCAAACAGATCGAGAAAGAGTACGGCAACCAGGTACAGATTGTGTTTCATCATTTTCCGCTGATGAAGATTCACAAGAATGCTTTGGTGGCGGCGCATGCGGCTGAGGCGGCGCGCAATCAAAATAAGTTTTGGGAGATGCACGATCTGCTCTATCGCAATCAGAAAGACTGGTCTGAACTCGATGATCCGCGGCCGGTCTTAGTCTCTTATGCGAAGCAGTTGGGGCTGAATCTTGATGCCTTCAACCGCGATTTGGAAAGCAATCTGATTGACCAGAAAATTAGCGCTGACATCCAGCGCGGAGCGGCCCAAGGGGTCCAGGGAACGCCCACAGTTTTTCTTGATTCGCACCTGGTGAAGTATGAATCCACGAACCTCGAAGGTCTCAGGCGCGGAATCAACATCCTGTTGGAGCAGAAATCAGGCTCATAAATGAGCGATTTTAAGTTGTTATCCTCCGCCAATTAACGTCAGAAAGCTCAAGTTGTTGTTGACATGTCGTACGCATGTCTTTATAGTGACGTACCCGTAAGGTCGTTTCTGGTGCCAGCTTCGGCGTCACCCCCCGCATCAAACGACGGATGCCGATGTTCAAGCTCAAGCGCCTGGAAATCACGGGCTTTAAGTCCTTCGCTGACCACACTGACCTCATCTTCACAGGTGATGGAATAACCAGCATTGTCGGGCCAAACGGTTGCGGTAAGAGCAATGTTGCCGACGCTATCGCGTGGGTTTTAGGCGAGCAGCGGGTCAAACATCTGCGCGGCGGCGAGATGAAAGACGTGATCTTTCAGGGCTCGCGCAATCGGCAGCCGAGCGGCATGGCTGAAGTCGTGCTGCACATGGTGCGCGATGAGATTGTCGAGAGCGAGCCTGACATCGAAGATATCGATTCGACGCTGGAACAGATCGATGAGCACAGTGCAGCGTTTGAAGCGATCGGATCAGAACCGCCGGTGTCAGAACCGGGAGCGGTAGCGACCGGATCAAGTGGCACTCTCGTCGACGCGAGTACTTCAGAATTCCTGGTCGAGTCCATTACATCCGACGAGTCACATGATCCCGTCGCTACCGCTCCGGGTTCTGACACGGATGCTCCCAGTTCTGACGCCCAGGTTGCAGAAATAAAATCCAAGCCGACTCATCATCGTCATTGGCGACAGCGTCGCAGCCTGGCGCTCGAGTTTGCTCCGGGTGAAGCAGTCTCGGTCACGCGCCGTCTTTATCGCTCAGGCGAAAGCGAGTACCTGCTCAACGATCGCCCTTGCCGTTTGCGTGACATTCAGGATCTATTCTCGGGCACTGGTTTGGCCGGCGGTCACTACGCGATCATCGAACAGGGCCGCATCGGACAAATTCTTTCAGCCAAACCGATGGACCGCCGCACGATTATCGAAGAGGCGGCCGGCATTACTAAATTCCGCGTGCGTCAAAGAGCTGCCGAAGCGCGTTTGGAGTCGGCGCGCACAAATCTCTCTCGCGTCTCTGACATCATTTCTGAAATTGAGCGACAGGTGAACAGCCTGCGCCGGCAAGCGGCCAAGGCGCGGCGTTACCGTATCCTGCGAGAGGAGTTGCGCGAATTATTACGGCACGTTTACGTCGCCGAGGATCGCACACTCGCGACTCTACTCGAAGAGAGCCAGGCGCAGTTGACTGCGGCGATCGAAGAAGAGCAGCGGCTGACCGCCGAACTGGCGAACAGCGAAGAAAGCAGCCGGGCCGCGACGCAAAATGCTCGCGCGCTCGAAGACGAATTGGCGCAGGTGCGCGCGGCGGTTGCGGATGCCGCTTTGCAGCGCGACCGGCGTCTGCGCGAGCGCGTTTACCAGCAGGAGCAAGTTGAAGGTTTGCGGCAGCGGCGCATCGAGATCGAAAGGGAAGTAGAGAGTCTAACGGCACGCATCGGAGTGGTTGATGCCGAGCTGGAAAGGCTGCGGGCGCTCGACACAGAACTCACTAACGAGAATGAACGAGCTACTTCGGCGCTGCGCGCGGCGGAAGACGAATACGCCAACAAGCTCGCATTAATCGCCGACGGCGAAAGCAGTCTCGAAACTGCGCGCGCTGAATTGCTGCAGCATACCGCCGCTTCTGAACGTTTGCGTGAATTGGGCCGGCAGCTTGAAAGCAGTCTCGAAAAGTTGGCCCAGCAAGCGGACGGCCTGTCGCGTGAAGGCGAACGCGCGGCTGCTGCTCATGCTGAACGCAGCGCTGAAGCCGCAACCATAGATCAGCAGATTGCTGTCGCACGTGAAAAGCTAGCCCGGCTTACGGCTGAGCGTGAGGCGGCCGTCAAGTCGGTCGTCGAAGGGCACGAGCATGTTTCGGACACAGACGCGGAACTCACGCGAATTCGCGACGAACATTCGCGGGCGCTGCATCGCCGGGACAGCTTTAAGGAACTCGATGATCGGCGGGCGCATTACTCGCTGGCGGTGCAAGAGGCATTCTTGGCCAATGAGCGCGAGAATTTTCATTTGATAGGGACCCTGGCCGACAGTATTCAAGTTGATGAGTGCTGGGAACGCGCAGTCGAAGGCGTCTTCGGATCTTCGCTGCAATCGATCCTGGTGGCGACGCCCAACGACGCGATCCGCGCCGCCGCCTGGCTGAAGAACAATCATGCCGGGCGCGCGAATTTTCTGGTTACGGGACTGCACGGCGGCAGCGACGAAGTTGAGGTGATGACGGATGCGTTCATCGGCACGACGTTCGAAGCTCGCCGGCAATTCGCGCCGGTCGGAATCAACGGACCTCGCATCGCCGATATTATAAACGCGCCGCCCGAGTTGTTATCGTTGCTCGAGCGGACGATGCCCGAAAGGATGAACGCACGCGTCGTCGATACTTTGGACGACGCGACGGCGCTCTCGCTCGCGACCGGCGATATGTTTGTGACCACCGACGGCGATTGGGTTGCCGGAGGGCAATTCGTCAACGCCGGAAACGGTCGCGCGCTCGAGGAAGGCGCGGGTCTGCTGGCGTTCAAGCGTGAGTTGCGCGAGTTGGAATCGCGCGTTAGCGATCTGGCGGCCGCTTTGGCCGTGGCTGAAGTGGCGGGTGCCGATGCGCGGACGCGCATGACGAACCTCGAGGAATCGGTGGTGTTGTTGAA
>CBFHBI010000156.1:0-6322 GCA_965653755.1 uncultured Blastocatellia bacterium | reverse complement strand
ATCCGGTCGCTACCGCTCCCGGTTCTGACACATACGATTCGCAGTCTTAGACAGTGCCCGGCGATTTTTGTTCCTAACTCTTGGTCAACATTCCGCACATCATTTACGATTTACGGTTCACGATTTACTATCTCTTCATGGATTCCGATCCCGCAATTCGCATCGCGATGCTGCCGCGCGACACCAATTCACAGGGCACAATCTTCGGTGGCGTCATCCTCAGCTACATCGACATGGCCGGCGCCATCGCCGCCCATCGCGCCACCGCGATGGACCGCTTCGTCACGGTCGCGATGCGCGAAGTGATATTCCACGCGCCCGTTTTCGTCGGTGATCTAGTTAGCTTTTATTCCGAAACCGTGAAGATTGGCACGACTTCAGTCACCACGCGTGTGGTTGTGGAATCGGAAAGATACGGCGGTCCAAGTCTGCGCGTCCGTGTAACCGAGGCCGAAGTGATTTACGTCGCGGTGGACAAATCAGGAAAGAAAACGAAAATCGTGATGAAGTAGCCTTGACGATGCTCGACGGCTCGACGGCCTGTCTTCAGATTCTCTGTGCGCCTCTGCGAGACCTCGGCCTCCTCTGCGGTAAAAAAAGCCGAACCGCAGAGAAAAGACGCGAAGGTCCGCAGAGAAATTCAATTTCAGACCACCCCTGAATTTGTGAGTGATTATAAGCTCGCTAGTTGCCTGTTGCGGTGGCGCTAAGCTTTCGGAGCGCTCGACCGGCCAACATGCCCGTGTAGGTTCCGTTCTCGACGGCGATCTTGCCATTGACGATCACAAACTTCATCCCCGTGGCCAACAGTTCCGGTTGTTCGTAAGTGGACCGATCCGCGACTGTGTTGGGATCGAAGACGATTACGTCGGCAAAGTAACCCTCGCGGATCAGACCTCGTTGAGGAATGCGAAACGTTTCCGCCGTCAGCGCGCTGCTGTTGCGCACCATAAACGGCAGCGAAATCACTCTGTCTCGAAAGACATATTCGTGAAGCTTCTTGGGAAAGGTGCCGTACTTGCGCGGGTGTCCAGTCGAGCCGTCAGAACAGGTCATCACGAATTTATCTTTCATGAACCGACGGATGTCTTGCTCGTTCATGTTGAAGGAGGCGACGCCGGCGCCGCCCACGCGCTTGATAATGTCGAGCGCCGCTTCGACAGGAGTCTGGTTGGTTTCGCGCGCGATGTCGCTGAGCCTCTTCCCAATCAGTTTGCGGTCGCGCGCGTCGGTAATCAACAAAGATTCGGCGCCGCCACGACGTTTCAAGTTCTCCTGCATCTCAGCTATCACACGCTGCCTGCTCTCAGCGTCATTGATGCGCTGGACCAACATGCTCTGACCGCCCACTTCGGCCCAGCGGGGGATCAAAGACGCTGTGAGACTCGAACCTGACGCATCGTACGGATACTGACAAGCCGTGATATCGACGCCTTGCGCGCGGGCTTTCTTCATCAAATCGATTGCCGGTTTGCTTTGGCCCCAAACGTCTGGCCCCAGCGCTTTGATGTGCGAGATATGCACCGGAATTGTTGCTTCGCGGCCAATGCGAATCGTTTCTTTGATCGCGCCGAGCAGCCCAATCGTGTACGAACCTTCGTCACGCATATGCGTGTCATAGATGCCGCCTTTCGCCGCCGCGACTTTCGCCAGCTCGATTACTTCTTCAGTTTTCGCATAACTCTGCGGCGCGTAATAAAGACCGGTGGACAAGCCGAACGCCCCTTCGTCCATCGCGCGCGCGACGTACTGTTTCATCTCTTCAAGCTGTGCCGCCGTTGGTTGCGCATCGGTTGGCCCAAGGACCTTACCGCGAATCGTGCCGAAGCCCGCGAGCAAAACTCCGTTCGTGCCGATGCCTTGCGCGTCCCACTTGCGCAACGTGTCACCGACGTTCAGTACGCTGCCGCCATCGTTGCCGGTGACGACGGTGGTGACACCTTGCATGAGATAAGCTTGATTGCTTTTGGTTTCTTGATTCGAGAGATCGCCGAGCGTGTGCGTGTGGCCGTCGATAAATCCCGGCGCAACGATCAATCCGGTCGCGTCGATTGTACGTGTCGCTGACAGCTTGGCTTGGCGTGCGTCGCCAATGAACACGATGCGGTCGCCGCGAATGCCCACATCGGTTTTGCGCGAGTTTTTGCCCGAGCCGTCAACGACTCTTCCGTTGACGATCAAAATGTCGAGTTGTGGCGCTTGATTTGTTTGGAAAGCTGCCGACGAGAAGGTAGCGAAGTTCGCGGCGACGATCGCGATCCAAACTGAAATTAAGATTAAGAAACGAAAGTTGCGTAGCATGTGCGCGCAGAGAGTAACGCCGCCCGCGCATTCATTCAAGCGTCTCTTTGAGTTTGTCCAGCGCATCGGCCCAGAATTTTTTCATCTTCGCGGCCGCCTTTGCGTTGGGCAGCTTGCTATGTTGGGCCGCCACCTGGCATTTCTCACCTTTCGAATAGAGGCCAACGTTGACGTCCGTCTGATCTTCCCAGGTGATGCGAACATATTTGTTTGGCGTCGCTTTGCGGATCGTCAGGTTCGCCGGCAGCCATTTCTTGCGCGCCTTTTCATCGGTCCAGGCTTTGTACGCTTTGCTGACGGGCGCGTCAATCGTGCGACTGACGCTGATTTCATAGCCGCTGGGCTTTTCGCCCATCTCGCGCAGTCCGCGCGCCTGCTCGTAAGTGACAGTGATCATCTGTTGCCACCACGAACGGACGCCGTGCTTCTCGCGCAGATGCGCGACGATCTCCTGATGCGTCATCTTCTTCGCGCCCGCCGCGTCAAGATGTTTGAACCAGCGCGACCAGTTCTTGCCGGTCTTGGCTTCAACCGCGTCGTCGCTCATGCGAGGCTTGAAATCGTCCTTAGTTGCCATCGCTCCTTCTGTTCGACTCTTTGAACCACAAAGTCACAAGGGTCACAAAGTTTTTAATGACTTCTAATCTCTTAATGCCTTCGTGCTCTTGGTGTCTTGTGGTGAATCTTCTATGCATCTCGGTCATACGCAATCTTCAACCACTTCTTCACTTCGTCGTCGATATCTTTCAGCGAAGTTATTTCAAATCGATGTGTGATTCGATCTTTTTTTGCAAAGCCACCGGTATCGATTAATCGCTTCGGAGTTTTCTTCGTATCGCCTAGCGCCAATCCAAAGTCGATGCGCGTCTGCGTTGTCGGCTTGATTTGCGCGAACACGTGTTTGCGATACAGCGGCACGATCGTCTGGCACGGACAAGCCTTCGTGTCTTGGCCCATCGACAGTCCCAGCTTCAAGGCCGCTTCGTAAATCGGCCGCAGATGTTCTTTCTTGCCGGCGAACATTTCAGCGACGTATTTCTCGGCGGCTTTCAGATACTCATCCGGATCGTCCAACTCTGCGCCTTTGCCGACAGAACGTTCAGCCAGCCACCAGGCGCTGTTCGTCCCAAGGCTATATTCCTGCTTCAACCATTCGCGGCGCGCTACTTCGGTCGGCGGGCCTTCGTGCTTGATGAGTTTGATCCATTCATCGAGCGAGCGTCCCGTCTTCTGCTTCAGTTCAGCAATCCATTTCTGCGTCATCAAGACACCTGGATGAACGCCATAGATGGATTTCGATTTTGCCATCGGTGTTCTACTCCCTCTCCCTCTGGGAGAGGGTCGGGGTGAGGGAATAGACTTGCACTCCCGCAAACCCTCACCCTAACCCTCTCCCAGAGGGAGAGGGAACCGAGTCAAGACGAAGCCGCGTCAGCTTCCTGGTGCTGAGACAAGCTGAACCAACTGCCGGAATTGTCCTTCATCACCGTCCCTGTGCCCCACGATTGCGTCGATGGCGGTCCCTTGAATTCGACCCCGCGCGCCTTCAATTCTTCGTAGGTCTTGTAAATGTCGTCGGCATCGAACACGCCGCCGCCGAGCACACCCTTGTCGAGCAATGAACGCAGCTGCGCCGCCGATTCCGCATCAAGCATCATGCCAGGGTTTGGTTCCATGAGAATGATTTCAAAACCAGGCTGAGTCGGGATGCGCATCGTCAACCAACGATAGTTCTCGCCGAAAGTCGCATCGGTATCGACTTCGAATCCGAGTTTGTCGCGATAGAATTCCAGCGCTTCCTGCTGGTTCTTCACCCAAATCAGAACGTGAGACATTTTGGTGATCATATTTTTAAATCTCCTTCTTTAGAGGTGTCCGAGGAGAATAGGGATTTTGTGGGCAGGCCGCTTCTCGAAAATTGCTTTTTATGAGGCGTGTCAGAACCGGGAGCCGTAGCGACCGGATCATGTGCGACGGTGCTTTATGATCCCGTCGCTACCGCTACGGGTTCTGACACCTACCGTTCGCTCTGGCCCACGCCAAACATCATCAAATAACAACCGGGAATTTTCTTCAGCGATTTTCGTTCGCGTTGCCGATAGCTGGTCGGCGGATCGCCGACGCATTTGCGGAAGAGCGAACTGAATGAGCCTAAGCTCTCGAAACCGACTTCGAAACACACGTCGGTGACGCTGAGACTGCGCGCGCGCAATAACTCTTTCGCCTTCTCAATTCGCTTCTGAATCAGGTATTGATGCGGCGTCGTCTCGAATGCGTCGCGAAACAGCCGCAGAAAATGGTAGCGCGAGAGACACGCCTGCCTGGAAATCTCAGTAAGGTCCAGCGGCAGATGATACGAGTCATCGATGAATTTACGCGCGCGACCGAGACGTTCGCGAAGGTCGGCGTTTGGATATTTCGATATCGCTTTCTCGTCCATGGTTTCGGCCAACTGCGACAGCGCGCCGAATTTTACTCTCTGATCATCAAAATCGAAAGCAAAAAGCTTGAGCAAAATCGCTCGACGTAATACTCTTCGCACCAGCTCGTACCCCAAAGGAGTTTTCGTTATGCGCCGCACCTGCATCCTGTTGCTGTTGAGTACACTCGTCCCCAGCTTCTCTTTGCGCGCACAACAGACGCTTAAGCAACTTCCTGGACCGGTCAGGCTGAATGGGCCGATCGAATCGATTCGCGACGAGCAAGCCAGAGTCACGCTGCAAAACGGAAGCTGGGTTGAAGGGCCACGCGTGCTCCAAATGATCTGGCACTTCAGCGAGAACGGCACCAGGCAGAACATCACCTATTATCTGCCTGACGGACGCGTCAAAGCGCGCGCCGTTTATATCTATGACACCGATGGGCGTTTGCTCGAGTCCAGCCACTACCAAGGTGAGGACCTTCTGGAGGGGCGTGCGGTCAATACCTATGACGGTAACAAAGTATTGATCGGCAGCGTGACTTATCGCGGCGATGGCTCAGTCTTAAGTCGCACCGTGCACAAATATGAAGGCGCAGTGGATCAAATGGAAACGATTCAGTACGACGCCAACGGCGTGGAAATCAAACGTACGAAGACCAACAGAACCAGGCAGGGCCTCCGCACCAATTCCGATTCTGTCTCATTAGCAGCCAATGGTACCGTCGCCCGAAACACAATTTCGGAAAACAGAAGCCCGGACGGGAGCCATGATTTTCAATACCAGTCCTCTGACGGTCGATATGATCGGCAGGAAGTCACCTTGGGAGAAAAAGGAACGTTCGAGCGAAAGTTCTACAATCGTGACGGCACGATTCTCAAAATAGATCGGTTTGTCCAGGAGTTCGACTCGTATGGCAACATGACCAAGAGCACCAACTCGACGGCGGAAGGCGCCTCACAAAATTTTCATCCGTCGAGTATCGGCTACCGCACGATCACTTATTACGGCAAGAATTAGCGTCCGGGGTTATACCAATAACGATTCGCCAGCTCTTCATCGTGCCAGTTCCACGTCACTAAACTTTTCAAGACATGGCCCAGCATTCCGAAATAATGCCAATCGCCAAATTGATCGAACTTGCGGGTTGACGCGAGTGCCTTCACGTGCGGTATGCGAATCAGACTTTGGCCGCGTGCACGCCCGAGCCTGCGCAACGCTAGGGGAAACTTGACGTCTTCGGCATACAAACGATCTTCGTCATAACCGCCGACAGCTTCGAAGTCTTCACGCCGGCAAAATGAAAGACCGATGTCGAGTTTGGTCACCAGCACCAGCGCCATACACATGCAGTAGGTGGCGAACAGGGCGAAGGACGTTCGCTCCAATCGGCATCCGGTAACGCCCCAAACGTAGCGGCCGCTGTTCATCGCCCGATCGATTGCGTTGAATGTTTCGGGATGAATCGCTGAATCGGCATCAATGAAGCAGAGAATCTCTCCGCGGGCGACGCGCGCGCCACCGTTCCGGGCCGCGCCGATACGCCGCTTCGCGACATGGACCACGCCCGCGCCGTGAGCAGCGGCGACTGCGCTGGTGCG
>CBFHBI010000155.1:0-6340 GCA_965653755.1 uncultured Blastocatellia bacterium | reverse complement strand
CTAACTGTTTGTCTCGCAGTAGCCCTTTCGCTATTAGGTTTCGCCTCGACGGCTCAATCAACCAACGCCGGCGCGGCGACTAGTTATGACAGTCGCGAGATTAATCTGGACGGGCTCAAGAAGATACTGCAGCGCGATCCGAGTGATACCAGACCCTTGATGTTGAATTTCTGGGCCACTTGGTGCGATCCGTGCCGCGAGGAATTTCCGGATCTCGTCAAGCTCGACGGCGATTATCGAAACAAGGGTTTGAATTTTATTGCCGTCAGCCTCGACGACATTACGGACATCAAAAGTGAATTTCCGAAGTACCTGAGTCAAATGAAAGCTACGATGCCGGTCGTGTTGCTGAACGTTAACGACCCTGAGCCGGCAATCAAAATCGTCGATGCGACCTGGGACGGGCAACTGCCGGCGACGTTTCTTTACGACAAAGACGGCAAGGTGATCTTCAAACACTTCGGCAAGATCAAACCCGAAGAGGTGCGCGCGGCAATCGATAAGCAACTAGGCAGCAAGCAGTAGCAGAATTTTGAGTTAGGCTCCGTCAGGAGCCCGATGTTTATAGCATGTAGTCTAAGGAACTATGTCGGCGCGGCATGGGCTGGTGCCGCGCCGACTGATTGAGCGGGTAGCCTTCGGAGCTATAAACATTCCGCTCCTCCGGAGCGAATCAGAATTCGCCATCACCAATGCAGAACCTTACCCCGGACATAATCGCCACACACAACCTTACTCCCGACGAATTTAACCGCATCAAAGAGCTGCTCGGACGCGAACCGAACCTGGTGGAGCTAGGCGTTTTCTCGGTGATGTGGTCTGAGCATTGTTCATACAAATCTTCGCGCGTTCATCTCAAGCGATTGCCAACGTCCGGTGCACGAGTGATCGTGCCGCCGGGAGAGAATGCCGGCGTCGTGGATGTCGGCGACGGCTGGTGCGCCGCGTTCAAGATCGAATCGCACAACCACCCTTCATTCATCGAACCGTTTCAGGGCGCGGCTACCGGCGTCGGCGGAATTTTGCGCGACATCTTCACGATGGGCGCGCGGCCGGTCGCGGCACTGAATAGTTTGCGATTCGGCTCGCTCGACGACCCGAAGAACGGGCGCCGCAATCGATCTTTGCTGGCCGGCGTGGTTGCCGGAATCGCGCATTACGGAAACGCGTTCGGCGTACCCACCGTCGGCGGCGAAGTCTCGTTCGACGATTCATACGCACTGAATCCGCTGATCAATGCTTTTGCGCTGGGCTTGGTGCGAGCAGATCAAATCTTCTTTGGCAAGGCAACCGGCGTCGGCAATCCAGTTTTGTATGTGGGCGCAAAGACGGGACGCGACGGCATTCATGGCGCGACGATGGCATCGGCCGAATTCGATGAAGAAGCGTTGGAGAAACGGCCCACGGTCCAGGTTGGCGATCCGTTTTTGGAGAAACTGCTGCTGGAGGCGTGCCTCGAAGCGATGCGCAGCGGCGCCGTCGCCGGCATTCAGGATATGGGCGCCGCCGGGTTGACCTGTTCGACCTGTGAGATGGCAGCACGCGCGGATACCGGCATCGAAATAGACTTGTCGCTGGTGCCGCAACGCGAAACAGGGATGACTGCGTACGAGATGCTGCTCTCCGAATCTCAGGAGCGCATGCTGATCGTGGCCCACAAAGGACGCGAACGCGAGGTGATTGAAATCTTCGCGAAGTGGGACCTCGACGCCGTGATCATCGGCGAAGTTCGCAACGACGGCCGCATGCGCGTGTCGCACAACGACGAAGTTGTTTGCGACGTGCCGGTGAAGGCGTTGACGGATGAAGCGCCGGTTTATGAGCGCGCGATGCGCGCTCCGGTTTCGAGTTTCGAGTTTCGAGTTTCGGGTCAGCGTGATGAATCGAACGAATTCATCGCATCTTCATCGCCAGCAGACGAAAGTCTTGAATCAAACTCGAAACTCGAAACTCGAAACTCGAAACTAAATGAAGCGTTGCTGAAGCTGTTATCCTCGCCAAACCTCGCTTCCAAAGAATGGGTCTATCGTCAATACGATCACATGGTGCGGACGAACACGGCGGTGCTGCCGGGCGCTGATGCGGCGGTCGTGCGGATCAAAGAGACGCGACGAGCGCTGGCAGTCTCACTCGACGGTAACGGCCGATACTGTGCGATCAATCCGCGCGAAGGAGCCAAGCTCGTCGTCGCCGAGGCGGCGCGGAATGTCGTGTGTGTCGGCGCGCAACCGATCGCGATTACGAATTGTTTGAATTTTGCTTCGCCTGAACGGCCGGAAGTGATGTGGTCGTTCTCGGAAGTAATCGACGGCCTGGCGGAAGCTTGCCAGGCATTCAACACGCCGGTTGTCTCGGGCAACGTGTCCTTCTATAACGAGACCGAAGGCCGCGGCATCATGCCGACGCCAGTGATCGGGATGCTGGGATTGATCGACGACGTGCGCAAAGTCATTCAACCGGGTTTCAAGAACCCCGGTGATTTTATCGCCGTGCTCGGAGTGACTAAGGACGATCTCGGCGCCAGTGAATATGCCGCCGTCTGTCGGAGCAGCAGCCCGCAAGGTGATGACGGAAACTCAATCAAAATTCCGGCCATCGATCTCGACAGCGAACGGGCGGTACAAGCCGCATGTTTGCAGGCGGCGCAGCAGGGCCTGTTACGCTCTGCGCACGATTGTTCGGATGGTGGACTGGCGGTGGCTTTGGCTGAATGCTGCTTCTCTTCGTTGAATCGGGGTAGCGTAGGCGCCGACATCGACATCACGGGCGAATACGATGTCGCGACTCGTCTATTCAGCGAGTCTCCATCACGCATCATCATCAGTTTTGATCAGGCGCTGCTCGGCGATATCGAAGAGATTGTGGCGGCAGCCGCATGTTCCATGACGCTGCTGGGCAATGTCGGTTCAGATCGTCTGCGAATTGAGAGCGACGGTCACGAAGTCATTCAACGCGAGGTGTCAGAGATGGAGACGGCCTGGCGGTCGTCACTCGCAGCGAAGCTTCAGGCTGAAGCGATGGCCGCAGGCGCAGAATAAAGATTAAAAAAACCAGCGCCTACTTTCTCGTGAGCACCACCGGCGATTGTTCGGCGGCACGAATCTTCTCGAAGAAGCCTCGCACCGCGCCGTATTGGTCGGCGGGAATTGTCATCGGAAACTCGATCAAGGTGCGCGTGAAAACCAATTGCCCGTCCTTCACTTCATATTTCGTGGCGTAAGAACCAAACTGAGTTTCGAGTTTCAAAGGATCGGGCATCTCATCAACGTCAAAGCCCGTCGGCAATTTTACTCGCACGGTTTCGGAAAATGCGTGAGCGCTTAAGACCACGGGATGTTTGCGGGCCGTGTCCGAGAACGGTAAAGCTTCGCGTCGTGAAATTATGGCGGGCTTAAAGATGAGCAGCCGATCGCGCATCAACTGGCCATAGCTCGGCACTACGAAATCGATATCCAAATCAAACCTGCCGCCGACAGCGTCATCGTGCGGATCAACCTTGCTGATGCGGGCAGCGGTCGCGCTCGCGGTGACCCACCCTTCGATGTGCTTGATGTAATCAGGCCGGGACTGGCTGCGCATTTCGCTGCGGTAACCAGCGCCGTACTGGCCGTTGGCCCGTTCGCGAATGGTCGCTTTCAAAGACCCTTGCTCATCGATGCTTGCATCGATCTGACGCTCGAGCAGGTTTGCTTCCGGGGGCGTGACCGGCATCTTTATTAACGCGTCTGATTCCCTGGCATCGATCAACGCGAGACTGCCTTGCAGGGATGAAGGCAGATCGCCTACGAGCGTCCCTTCCGCCGTCGGATCGAAAATCAACAGCCCTCCCAGGCGAGCGTGTTGAATAATGGTTGCCGATTTGGTTTCATCGCTGACCTTGATCGCGATGATGCAGTGATTGAATTGTTGCGGCGACGGCCATTCGGGTCTCACGTAATCTCGATCGCCTGAATAGATGCTCACCGGAAACGAGTTGATGCCGACGACCCGGAGCATCGCGCGCATTAGATTCGCTTTGTCCTTGCAGTCGCCGTAGGCCTTCGTCAGAACTTCAGTGGCAGCGTGCGGCTGGTATCCACCACCGCGTCCTAATCCGGTCTGGATGGAAATATATTTTATGCTCTGCACGTAACGGCCGATCGCTTGAATTCGCTCGAGTTCTGTCTTGCAGTTCGCGGTCAACTCGCGCGCCTTGGCTTCGAGATCGGGATTGGTCGTGACCTGCGGATCCTCGAGTTCCGCCAGCCACTGCGAAACCTGTGACCAGTCAGCGAACGTTCTGACCGGTGCATTTGACGAATTTGCGGGAAAGTAACTGATGGCCAGGCGCGGCGCGAGGTTCGTCACCGCCGGGCTCAGTGGTTCGCGCGGAATCGGCGGCAGGTTGTGCAATTCCCAACTGTAGCTCGAGCCGGCAACCGTCGGCGTCACCGCCTCGTGATTGAAGGTCACACTCGTCGAGCGCCAACCGTTCGGCAACACCAGCGTGATACGCGAGACAAGCGCCGGCAGCGAGTCCTGAAAATCCCACTCGGTCTGAGTAAAAATCGATCTATCCTCACTGACCACCTGATAACCAAACACACTGCCGGTATCCGCGTCGTTCTCGGCGATGATGGCTTTGGCGCGATACTCGTTATACACGTCGTCGGTCGCGAGCGCGAGATCGACGACCTGGTCCTTGCCGTAGTGTTTGTTGGGCCCGCCTGATCGAATTAGCCATCCCTGCAGCTCGCGCACTTTGCCGGTGTCCATGTGGTAAATCTCGCGCGCCAGGGCTTCGGTGCGGCCTTCGCGATTGAGAATTCGCACAGCGTACTGTCGCGTAATCACGACGCGTCCATCGTCCGTGACGCTGACTTTTTGATCATTGAGCAGCACGACGGCCGGCACACTCTTCTCGTAAGCCGGCGCGTTCGCGGCGGCGGCTTGTTGCAACCAGGCCGGCACATCGTCGCCGGCGCGCGCCGTTGCGGTGGCAGACACAAGCGCGACAGCGGCGATTAGAAAGCGAGTAAACATCATCCCATTCCTTAGTTTGGATTTGCGGCCGTCGCCTGCTTCAGCGTGATCGTGTGCTCATCGTTCTTGTGAAGTTGATCGAATAGAAACTTCACCTGCCCGTAACTGGTGTGGGGGAAGATGAGCGTACCGCCGCCGCCGAAGAAAAAGTCTCTCTTCATGACCAGCGTTTTTTTGTCTGTCGTGAGACCCATCGCAACGTTGTAAGCGCTGACAGGGCCGGCTGCAAAGGGGGCCGGCTTTTCTGCGTTGTCCAGTTCAAAGCCCGCCGGCAAATCGATCTCGATTTCGTCTTTGGTCGTCCATGGGAATTGAAAACAGAAATCGTATTTTCTATCGGCGCTGGAAAACATCGACGGTTGGCCCACTTCGAAAAAGCTGGGCTGCAGAAAAAGCCGTTTGCCGGTCTTTTGCGCCTACTGCGGAACCCGAATCTGGAATTTTTCAACCAGTGGCTTGGTTGGATCGGTGAGGTTCTCAATGGTCACGGCGGAAACTTCGGCGGTTGTGAGCCGCCGTTTGACCTCATCCTTCAAATCTTCCTCGCGTTTGTTGTCCGATTTGTCGTAATTCTCCATGCGGTACGTGAGCGCCGATTGACCGTTTGATTCAATCTTCACTTCACCTTCGAGTGTGCCGTCCTCGAGCAGTTTGAATTTGCCGGTGCGCTGCGTCAGAGACTTGCCGGCTTCGGTCACTGGAATCTGCACCCACCCCGAGTCCTTCTCTCCTACCAACAACGAATAAACGCTCTCTTCGTACCAAAGCAACATGCCGTACGGAAGAAACTTGGTGCCCGGGTTAAAGAACCTCCATCCCTCGCCGACCTTAACCGCGACAGCTGCCGGGTGAATGAATTTGTCATTGGTCATTTCCGGACGGAAGAACATCTCGCTGCGATCGGCTGAAAATGCAACTCGAGTTTCGTAGCCCAGCGAGTTCGCCATGGCGCCGAACAACATATCTATGAATCCGGCCGATGCAGTTTTATGTTTTAGCACGTCGCCGATCGATTTGTTCTCCGGCAACTTCTTTCTTTGGTCATCGGTGAGACTCGGATCGAATGAAGTGTTGCGAATCGTGTTCTGGCAGAACTCGTAAAGTTTCCTCAGCTTGTCGTCCACCGTGCTAGCCGACGCGGTCAGTTGCTCGGCTGTCTGCTTGACCTCTTTGTCCGGCTTATTCATGAACTTCGCCAGGTAGGACTTGTCGAGCGCCACCCCCGCCCAGTAACTCCCCGGGTTGCTCGGATCTTTGATAGTGATCGTGATGTTGAATCCTTCAGAACCGAAGGTAATCGCTTGGCCCGATTGTAAAA
>CBFHBI010000154.1:0-6341 GCA_965653755.1 uncultured Blastocatellia bacterium | reverse complement strand
CCTCGCCCCGGGACGGGGGCTTCGCGGCGCCAGATTGAGCGAAATCGACCGCCGGCGAACCGGCCGCGAAGCGCGCGCTATGGGCATCCAACAAATCCTTGCGCCGGTTTCAGATGTCAATAACAATGCTGCCAATCCGGTCATCAACGTCAGGTCGTACGGCGAAGATCCAATCGATGTGTCGCGTTATGTCTCAGCTTTCGTCGAAGGCGTGCAGAAGGCTGGCGCGATCGCCACGGCCAAACACTTTCCTGGTCACGGCGACACGGCGACTGATTCGCATCGCGGCTTGCCGGAGATCGACGTCACGCGCGAGCGTCTTAACTCTGTCGAACTTGTTCCCTTCCGTGCCGCGGTCGACGCAGGAGTCGGCGCCGTGATGACCGGTCATATCGGTTTGCCACTGATTGATTCGACCGAGATCACGCCGTTGCCAAAAGATGTGAAGCTGAAAGCGATGGACACGACCGAAGACGGCGAAATCGTTTCCGGCAAAGGCACGATGCCGACCACGCTGTCACCGGTGATGAACGGAATGTTGCGTGATGACCTGCACTTCGACGGTTTGATCGTGACGGACGCGATGAGCATGAGCGGGCTGACGCTTTACTTCACGCAGGAAGAAGCATCTGTGCGCGCGCTCGAAGCGGGCGCCGATCTTTTATTGAAGCCGGCGGACACGGACGCAGCTTTGCGCGGCGTGCATGACGCAGTGAAAAAAGGAAGATTGACGGAACAGCGCATCGATCAGTCAGCGCGAAAGGTGCTGGCCGCTAAATACGATCTCGGCCTGGCGCAACAGCGAGTCACTTCGCTCGACGCAATCGATCGTGAAGTTGCCGGCAGGCGCGCGACCGACCTCGCCGATGACATTGCTCGCGAAGCGATTACGCTGGTGCGAAACGATGCGAAAATGCTCCCCGCCAATCTGAACCCATCGACACGCGTGTTCAATCTGGCAATCACTAATGGCGACGACCGAACAGTCATTGCGCAACCATTCATCGGCGCGATGACGCGCGGCGGGATCAAGCTGGATACGATTGTGCTCGACGATCGTTCGTCCGACGCCGAAGTCGCGAAGGTGATCGATAAAGCTACCCACGCCGACATGGTAATTGTTTCGATGTATGGTCGCGTCCGCACGGGCCAGGCGCGCAGCGTGGCGCTGCCCGATCCGGGAACCAAAGCTCTGAACGAACTGATTGCGCGGAACGTGCGATTAATCGGTATCAGCTTTGGTAATCCTTATATCTTAATGAGTTTTCCCAAGCTGCAAACCTACATTGTTGCTTATGGCGACATGCCAAGCCTGCAGGAAGAATCGGTCCAGGCGCTGCTCGGCCACAACGACTTCAAGGGGCGTTTGCCGATTTCGTTGCCGGGCTTGTATCCTCGCGGCACCGGAATTCAGTTGAAAGCCGTCCGCTGATCAATGACTGGTCATTTACGACTAATCGTCGCCCTCGCGCTGCTCGTCGCGCCCATTTCTGCTCAACTTCCTGCGGCGCCTCCCGCTTCACAAGGATTTTCCGCCGAACGTCTCGCGCGTATGGATTCGGTGATTGCTGAATCGATCGCGAAGAAGGAATTGCCGGGCGCAGTCGTCCTCGTCGGCCGCAACGGCAAAGTCGTTTGGCGCAAAGCGTACGGGTCGCGCGCGGTCGAACCACAACGCGAGGCGATGACTACCGATACGATCTTCGATCTCGCCAGCCTGACCAAAGTAGTCGCCACCACGACGAGCATTATGATTCTCGTCGAACAGGGGAAAGTCCGATTAACAGATCCGGTTGTGCAATTCATCCCTCAAATGAAGGGCGAGGGCCGCGACGCGATCACGATCGAACAGCTCATGACTCACATGAGCGGCTTTGCACCCGATTTCGATCTGCGCGATCGCTGGACTGGCTACGACGAGGCGATGAAGCGGCTCTATCGCGAGACGTTGCGCAGTCAGCCGGGAACGCGCTTCGTTTACAGCGACCTCAACTACATCGCGCTCGGCGAAGTGGTCCATCGCGTCAGCGGGATGATGCTCGATGAATTCGCCCGGCAAAACATCTTCGCGCCGCTCGGGATGCACGACACGGGCTTTCGCCCCGAGGCAAAACTCAAAGCGCGGATTGCGCCGACCGAAAAGCGTCGCGGGCAGATGAATTACCTCGGCGACAGCGGCGCCGACGCCGGCACCGCAGGTGATGAATGGTTGCGAGGACAGGTGCACGATCCGACATCGTTTCGTATGGGCGGCGTCGCCGGCCACGCCGGGCTTTTTTCGACTGCCGACGATCTTGCGATCTTTTGTCAGATGCTTTTGAACGGTGGCGTTTATGGTAGCGCACGCATTCTCAGTCCGCTCACACTCGCGACGATGACCCAGCCGCACGCCGTTTCCGAAAGCGGCGCTGCTCGTGGTTTGGGTTGGGATATCGCCAGCAGTTTCTCTTCAAACAGAGGCGATCTGTTTCCGCTGGGATCGTTTGGGCACACGGGATTCACCGGGACCTCGATCTGGATCGACCCCTCGAGCGATTCGTTTGTCATCTTTCTCAGCAATCGAGTTCACCCTGACGGCAAAGGCGACGTTGGGCCATTGCGTGGCCGCGTTGCTTCCATCGTCGCAAGTTCGATCGTTGATGCATCAGCGACGAAAGCACAAGACGAATCCGCAAAGAGCGCGGCCGATTTGTTGGCAAGCCTCATGCGTTTGAACGCCACCAATAATCGTTCAGCCAACGCCGCGGTCGCTCCGCCGGACGCGCAGGTACTGACCGGAATCGACGTGCTCGAGCGCGACGGTTTCAAACAACTCAACGGGATGCGCATCGGTTTGGTCACAAACCAGACGGGCCGCGATCGATCGAACCGTGCAACCATCGACCTCCTTTTCAAGGCGCCAAATGTAAAACTGGTCGCGTTATTCTCGCCTGAACACGGCATTCGTGGTCTCGCGGATGAAAAAGTCTCGGACTCAAGAGACGAGCAGACGGGCTTGCCGATCTATTCGCTTTACGGAGACACGCGGCGTCCTAAGCCCGAACAACTCCAAGGTCTGGACGCGCTGGTCTATGACATCCAGGATGTCGGCGCGCGCTTCTACACTTACACGGCGACGCTGGGCAACGTTTTGGAGGAGGCGGCCAAAGCGAAGTTGCCCGTCTTCGTTTTGGATCGTCCTAATCCGATAAACGGCCTCGACGTCGAAGGCCCGCTCGCCGATGCAGACAAATTTTCGTTCACTGCCTACTACGCGATTCCCATACGTTACGGCATGACGATTGGAGAGCTGGCGCTGTTTTTCAATGAAGAAAAGCATCTGGGCGCCGACGTGCGCGTGGTCCAAATGGAGAATTGGCGGCGGGCGATGTGGTTTGATTCAACTGGTCTCACCTGGACCAATCCTTCACCCAACATGCGCAGTCTGACGGAAGCGGCGCTTTATCCCGGTATCGGCCTGCTCGAAACCACGAACGTTTCAGTCGGCCGTGGCACAGATACGCCGTTCGAAGTCGTGGGCGCGCCTTGGATCGACGGTCCACGTCTGGCCAGTTACTTGAATAACCGTCGCATCCCCGGCGTACGCTTTATCCCAATTCGATTCAAGCCAACCACGTCCGTGCTTAAGAACGAAGATTGCGGCGGCCTGAATATCGTCATCACCGATCGATCGAGGTTTCAATCGGTCGCCACCGGCATTGAAATCGCCGTCGCCTTGCACTCGCTATATCCGACGGATTGGAAAGTTGATAATTATTTGCGTCTGCTCGTTAACGCCGACGTGCTCGAGCGTCTGAAACGCGGTGAATCGGCGGATGAGTTGATACGCTCTTGGATGCCGTCCCTGGAAAACTTTCGACGCCAACGCGCACGCGTCCTGCTTTATAACTAGACACCCACAGATGCTGCCGGCAACCCAACTCTCTTGATTCTGGGTAGTGGGGTAAATCTGTGTTGGTGATCGAGTTTCCTGGCACGCAATTTATCCCGTACCGCTCTTTGTGGTCACGTCAATTGCGTGTGACTCCACCCGCCAAGAAGAACTGTCGCTGTGATACGACAACCTAACATCACCCTTTTCACCAGGCTGAGATACGGTTGGATATACCAGTTCACGATAAGCGTCAATCTTCGAATCTTGAGGCATCGAGGTAAATAAGAGCCTCGGTTCGTTTGTTTTTCGGCGAAGTCTGGAGACAAAGGACTGGAAGGCAAATGAGGGTCGACGCTTGTCATTCACGCCGTGAGACAGCAAAAGAAACGCTGCTTGTTGCTGCTTTTCGAATCCCGCTGCGATCAAGGCGTGGTAAAAGTCGTAATTGCGGCCCCCATGATGGGCGATCTGAACTACTGAGAGTGACTTAAGGGCGCGCAAAAACTTCCTGTGAAATTCATGTTTGGTTTTCCTGAACTTGTAACAGCCAGCGTCTCCGCTCACTAGAATTCGTTCGCTCTTTATTCCGATTGTGAAAATGTAGCTTAGCTGGTTACTCGCATTTATTCCCTCACGCGGAATCACGTTGGTATCCAACATGGACGCATACGCCAGTTTCCAGACTGGCAATTTTTCGGAATGCTGTTGAATCAGCTCGTCGGAAGGGCCTAGAAGAGTGAGAATCAAATCCGAGTCCTCAGCGTTTTCAGATCTTACAAACCTCTTTTCATTAAGAGACCAGACGAATTGAGCTGGGTGTCCCTCCGAAATGAAACGGCATCTGGGTCGAACCGGGCATTTTCTCTTCCGTAATGCTGAAACCACTGCGTTCAAGGTAATCGAGGTGATAGCACCGCTCGCCTCGGACGCACGGAGTGCGGCCAAGGCTTCAGGAACAATTCGGCAGTATTCTGGAGTATGGCGAAAGCGCCATTCCCAATCAGGCAGAAACGCCCATTCGCCTGAAAGGTCGGAAATATTGGCTAAGATATCCCGCGCGCTTGGTTTACGCGAATCGTATATAGCGCCCTCATGCATGGGTTCGCATTTCGCGCCGCGGAGTGCGTTATCCCTGTGGGCCTCGAAAAACCGACGGTATCCATCAATGGCTTCGGAACCTCGCAAGTTCTTCAGTTTTCGAAACCGTTCAACTAGGTGAATACTTGAACCTTCCTCGATAGGATTTTCGAAATCATGATCTCGGTAATCCTTGTTGCTGCGTAGAATCTCGCGAATTCGATTTTCGCTCCATTGGAGATTGTAAACTCGATGCGCCTTTTTCCGTAGATACTCCACAGCCTTACGGCCTTCGTTGTCCTCGAAGAACGCTTCGGCCAAGAATTCGTCCGAGTCTAGTGTCCCTGGAATCGCTTCGGCATCATTTCTAACGGGAGGGAGCCAAATCTCACGAATATCAATTGAGTCGTCTTCAATAATCGGAACCAAACCTTTTAAATGGTCAGCGTCATAATGAGTTCCCACAATAAGATCGATACGAATACGATCTTGATTTCCGAATGCTTTAAATGAATCTGGGAGTTTTTCTTTGACAGTGTCGGCAGAATACCCGGAACCCATTCCACCATCGCTTAGGATCGTCACCTTGCTATCGTTCTTTGAGACAAACTGAGTCAGGATAGATGCGCCAAGCCCAACTGCAAACATATCTACTTGAATAGTTTTCATTATGCTCAGCCACCCTTGATCAGACTCGTTGGTCTAAACCGGTCGCTGCTCTCAGCGTGGTGCGCATCCATTCGGAGAGTGTCTGATTGTTTGCCTTTGCAGCTTTCGAGAAGGCTTTCAAATCTTCATCCTTCAGCCGCATCGGAATAATGTTGGCCTTCACGTGTTTCTTTGGTAAGGGCGGGCGTCCACGCCCCCGCTTCTTTGGCTTCTCATTGCTCATTTCTTTTATCCTGAACGATAGAACCCCTAAACCTTATTCGTATTACGCCTAATCGCGTCGTTCGCAAGTTCTTCTGGGTCTTTATTATCTTTGGCTTCTTGAAGCCGCCAGAGACTTTCAGCATAGGCTTCCGAGATGTTTTGATAAATCCTGATTCGCTCTGGAAAAGGCAAACCTTCAACATCACGCATTAGCTCTTGGGGTGTTGTGGGTTCGCCATCAAACCTTAGTTTCCCAAATTCGCGGTAATAAACATGCTCAACGCATGAATCAAACCTAAGCGGTTTTGATTCAACCTCTAAGCCAGCGTTTTCGACGACCACAGGAATCTTCAGGCTACCCAGCCAAAAGTAACCATCTCTGCCTTCGGCTAGAGCGTCTTCAATTTCTTCAGTCTCCGACTTCAGTAACGGCTGAATAATTGAAATCCTCGCGTCTCTTCCAGGTGGCAAAGCCTTAACCCTGGGATGGTTGAGATCCGTAAAGGCCCGAGCTGGA
>CBFHBI010000153.1:0-6364 GCA_965653755.1 uncultured Blastocatellia bacterium | reverse complement strand
CATAAAATCATGGTGGATTTTCACGGCGCTAACAAGCCCGCGGGCGAGTCGCGCACCTGGCCAAACGAGCTGACGCGCGAAGCGATTCGCGGGCTCGAGTATCGCAGTATGAATCTGCGTTCAGTCCACCACACGACGCTGCCGTTTACGCGATTCCTCGCGGGCCATGCTGATTATACGCCGGTGCATTTCGGCGAGCGGCGGCGCGAAACGTCCTGGGCGCACCAGATTGCGACGGCGATTGTGTTCACTTCGCCGTTGATGACTTATGGCGCGCATCCGCAGCATATCCTCGACAATCCGGCCGCCGAATTGATCAAGACCATCCCCAGCGTGTGGGATGAAACTATCGTTCTGCCGCAATCGGAAATCGGCGAACTGGCTGGCTTCGCGCGCAGGCGCGGCAACCTCTGGTTCGTTGGGATTCTCAATGGATTGACGGGGAAAACCTTGCGCGTGCCATTGCGGTTCCTGCGTCCGCAAGCATATCGCGTGACGTTGGTGCGCGATCAGATGGACGATGCGGCGGCGGTGAAAATTGAGGACGTGCCGGTCGGACGAAGTGAGTCGCTGACGATCAGAATGCGCGCTGGAGGAGGATTCGTGGCGAGATTCAGTCCGAAGTCAGCGGGGCAAGCCACCCCTGACCAGCGAGGTTTCTGAAGTTACAAATAACTGCACGGAGGCTCTGAAAAATAATAAGCATCTGCCACCTGTCATTTGACATTGGTCGGTTCGATTGGTTATATAACCCTGCGTCAGGATTATGACTGCGAAGGAATGCACCATCACTGCACGATGGCTTTTATGATTAGCAACAGAACACATCACCACGGCGCACATCATCATACTCATCATCATGGGTGTGAAGGCAGCGCAGGTGTGGTTGTGATTCTGAAACCAGAGTAAGCAAAAAATCATAACCAGGAGTTCTTGAGACCCGCTGCCAAACGTACTGGCAGCGGGTTTTCGTTTGCGCGCGATTCGAATTTTTAACTTGTATGTCTGATTCATTGTCGAAAATACCCGACGGCTTTCGTTGCTATAGCGCCGCTGATGCGGGTGTGCGGCGCGAGATGGAGAGCATTGCCATGACGGTCTTCGACGGCTGGGGTTACCAGGAAGTAATTACGCCGACCGTCGACTATTACTCACTTTTTGAGGCGGGCATGGGCACCGCCGAAGCCGAGCGTAGTTTTAGATTTACTGAGGATGACGGACGGCTCCTGGCGCTGCGGCCCGACGTGACTTCGGCGATTGCCCGCGCCGCCGCTACTCTTTTCGCCGAACGCGAACGGCCTTTGCGTCTTTGCTACGCATCTTCGGTCTTCCGGCAGCGGGCCGCGTCACATGTCGATTGGCGTCGTGAATCAAAGCAGATTGGATGTGAACTCATCGGTCGCAATTCCACTGCGGCTGACATGGAGTTATTGGCAATTGCGGTGGAGTTGTTGACCCGCCTCGGACTCGATGGACAGTTTGTCATCACCCTCAACGACATCGACGTTTTCAACGGCATCGTTGAGAGCCTCATGCTTGACCAAATGGCGCGCGATGAGTTGCGTCATCTGATTGATATTCGCGCTGTCGCTGAACTCGAATCCTTTCTGGATTCCTACACGTCCGTCGATAAGTGCGTCGCCCTCGCCGATTTGATTCAGCTTCCGGGCAAAGGTGAGATCTTCGAGCGCGCGCGCCGTGTGATTACGAATGCGCGTTCACGATCAGCGCTCGATCGTCTGGAGCGTGTCTGGAGCATCGTCGAAGCAGTGGGGATGGCCGGCCAATTCGAAATCGATCTCGGCAATGTTTCGCGGGTGGATTATTACACCGGCTTAACATTCACCATTTATGTCACTGGGGCGGGCGCGAGAGTCGGCGGTGGCGGTCGTTACGATCACTTGACTGCGAAGTTTGGCCGGTCGGAGCCAGCCGTTGGCTTTGTGGTAGAGCTCGAAGCGTTGGCGGACCTGCACCTGAACAAGAGAGATGCGCCGCAAGGGCGGAGCGAGCCTTCGGCGTCCATTTCCCACCAGGATCTCGAAGCTCTCTTTCGCGCTGCGCTTGAACGGCGCGCTGCCGGCGAGCGCGTGCGCATTGATCAGGGGGTAACCGATCGTGGCTGAGTTAACGATTGCGATAGCCAAAGGAAGATTGGAGCGCGAAAGCCTTGAGCTATTTGCGGCCTGCGACATCTCACTGAATGAGGATGACAGTTGTCGCTCGCTGTCGCGTTTCGATCAATCAGGCAGATTTCGATTCATATTCGTTAAGCCCGCTGACGTTCCGGTGTATGTCGAACACGGAATTGCTGATTGCGGCGTGGTCGGACGTGACGTGCTGCTGGAATCTGAAGCCGATGTGCTCCAGCCGCTCACTTTGCCGATTGGCGTTTGCGAGATTGTCGTCGCGTCAATCGCGACTGCCGCCCCGTGTTCGGGCAGCGTGGCGCGCATCGCGACAAAATATCCGCGCATCGCCGTGCGACACTTCGCCGCGCGCGGACAGCCCGTAGAGATCATTCAGTTATCAGGCTCAGTCGAACTCGCGCCGGTGCTGGGGCTTAGCGATCGCATCGTCGATCTCGTCGAGACGGGCCGCACGCTAAGGGATAACGGGTTGGAAGTGAACGAGGTGATCTGCACTTCCTCCGCCCGGTTTGTGGTTAACCGGGCCAGTTATCAGTTGAAGGCTGGGGTGATCGCGAAACTGATCTCGCAATTGAAAGGAGCATTACTCAACCTAAGCGCATGATTGAGATTATCGCGACAACTGAAAAATCTCGACTCGCGGCGAAATTGAAACGCCTTCGCTAGCGCAACGTGGCGCTGAAGCTCGAGATGAAGAAACAGGTCACGGCGTTTGTCGAAGATGTTCGACGGCGTGGGGATGTAGCGCTGGTCGAATATACGCGCAGAGTCGACGGGGTTTCTGTCGACATCCCGTCATTACGCCTCAGCAAAGATTCACTTAGAGAAGCCGCTTCCAAGGTTAATCGAGAAGTGCTGGCCGCTTTGCGAGAAGCAATCCGCAGAGTGCGAATCTTTCACGAGCAGGAGTACGAGCGCGAGCGGTCCTGGGAAATTCAGCAACCAAATGACGTGGTGCTGGGCCAGCGGATTACGCCAATTGAAAACGTCGGCGTCTATGTTCCCGGCGGCAGCGCGAGTTATCCCTCGTCGGTTGTGATGAATGTAGTGCCGGCTCAAATTGCCAAGGTCAACAAAATCATCGTCGTCACTCCACCGCGGACGTTTCAAGAGAACCCCGCGGTTGCCGCAGCACTGGTGGAACTCAACGTTTCAGAAGTCTATGCGGTCGGTGGCGCACAAGCGGTCGCGGCTCTGGCGTACGGCACTCAAACAATTCCGCGCGTCGACAAAATTGTGGGGCCGGGGAATAGCTATGTGACCGCCGCCAAGAAAGCAGTCTTTGGAGCCGTCGGTATCGATTCGCTGGCCGGGCCGAGCGAAGTCGCAGTGATTGCTGATGAAACTGCGCCGGCCGCCCTGGTAGCGAGCGACCTGCTCGCGCAGGCCGAGCATGGCGAAGACGCTTCGGCAATTTGCATTACGACGAGTAAAGACCTGGCGAGTGAAATTCTAAATGAGTTAGCAATGCAAATACGTCTGCTTTCTCGATCTGCGTTAATCGAAAAGTCGCTGACTGATTTCGGGGCAATCTTCGTGGTGGGCGACATTGACGAAGCTTGCGCCTTGGCGAACGAAATCGCGCCGGAGCATTTGGAAATCATGGCTCGGGATGACGAAGCGATCGCCTCACGGATCAAACACGCTGGGGCAATCTTTTTTGGCAAGTATTCACCGGAGGCCGTGGGCGACTATTTTGCGGGACCTAATCACGTGTTGCCGACGGGTGGATCGGCTCGCTTCGCATCCGGTTTGGGCGTGCGAGATTTTCTGAAAAGAACCAACACCATCCGCTTTTCAGCCACCGAACTCAACCAAACAGCCGGAATGATTGCCGCGCTGGCACGAGCTGAAGGATTGGATGCGCATGCCCGATCTGCTCTCATCCGTCTGCCGGCGGCGAAAGGAAATTGAAAATTGTCATCTGAGGGAATCACCAGAATTGATCCGCTAGCAACGATCAAATCGAGCGTGCGCAATCTGTCCGTCTACTCTCTAAAGCGACAGAGCAGTCGCATCAAGATCAATCAGAACGAAAACCCATGGGACGTCCCCGGCGAAATCAAGCAGGAGACTCTCCGGCGCGTCGCCCAGAAAGCGTGGTCACGTTATCCGGATTTTGACGGCCAGGAACTGCGGCGGCGTTTAGCTGAATTCGTCGATTGGCGACCAGACGGAATTCTGATTGGCAATGGTTCGAATGAGTTGATTCAGGCGCTGATGATGGTGACTGTGCGCCGCGGCACACGCGTGCTAATCAATGAGCCGACGTTTGCGCTCTATCGTCAGATCGCTACGACCCTGGAGGGAGAAGTTACTAGCGTCCCGCTCACTGAAGAACTTCGATACGACGCGAAAGGGGTGATCAGAGCGGCGCAGGAAAATGCGCCGTCCGTTACGATCATCTGTTCGCCAAATAATCCGACCGGTTGTGTATTTGAGCGAGATGCCTTACTCGCTTTGCTGGAGGCGACCGCTGGACTGGTGGTGATCGACGAAGCGTACATCGAGTTTGCAGACGCGTCAGTCGTGCCATTGTTGCAGCGTTATCAAAACCTGGTCGTGCTGCGGACGTTTTCGAAAGCGATGGCCCTGGCGGGGTTGCGGGTCGGTTACTTACTCACTTCAGCTGAACTGGCCAGGGAAATAAACAAAGCGATTCTGCCTTACAACTTAAATGTATTCTCAAGGACGGCAGCTGAAGTCGCGCTGGAATTCTTCGACGGTTCTTTGAAGTCTTTGATTCTTAAGATCTGCGACGAGCGTGAGCGGCTGTTCGTCGCCTTGAACTCCATCGATGGCCTGCGGCCGTTCCGTTCCCACGCCAATTTTATTCTGGTTAAGACGGCATTACCTCCGCGGTCGATTTATAACGAACTCGCGGAGCGCGACATTCTCGTTCGCGACGTCAGTTCCTATCCCATGCTGGCCGATTGTTTTCGCGTCAGCGTGGGGAAACCGGAAGAAAATGATCAACTCATCGCGGCCTTAAAAGAAATATTTGCCGCAAGTCGTTTGGGGGCCACCTGTGAAAGAACAAGTTAGAAAAGCGACGATCAAGCGAAAGACAAAAGAAACCGATGTACGAGTTCGGTTGGCGCTCGATGGCAACGTGTCTGCGAAAATCGACACGCGCATCCCGTTTCTCGATCACATGCTGGAGCTCTTTGCCCGTCATGGATTGTTCGATCTCGAAGTGAAATGCTCAGGCGACCTGCACATCGATGATCATCATTCAGTTGAAGACGTGGCAATTTCATTGGGCCAGGCGTTTGCGGAAGCACTGGCCGACAAAACGGGAATCGCTCGTTACGGCGAAGCAATTGTGCCGATGGATGAATCGCTTTGCCGGGCAGTCGTCGATCTATCGGGACGTTTCTATTTGGTTTATGAAGTGAAGACGCGCAAACAACAAATCGGGAACTTCTCGGTCGAGCTAGCCGAACACTTCTGGCGGTCATTTGCCGAAGCGCTGCGCTGCAATCTTCATATCGATCTCATTCGCGGGCGCAACACTCATCACATCTTAGAAGCATCGTTCAAAGCCACCGCGCGCGCCCTGCGACAGGCAACGGCGCGCGATCCGCGAATCAAAGGTGTGCTGAGCACGAAAGGAAGTCTGTGATTCCGATGAGAGAGATCGCGATCATCGATTACGGCGTGGGAAACCTGCGCTCGGTCGAGCGGGCCTTTGCCGCGACCGGAAATCCAGCCGTCATAACTGGGAATGAAACTGAACTGCGCGCTGCTAAGGGACTCGTGCTGCCCGGGGTCGGCGCTTTTGCTGCCTGCATGGACGCGCTCAGAGACCGCGGCTTTGATCATGTCGTGCGGGAACATGTGACGAAGCGAAAGCCTCTGCTGGGAATCTGCGTCGGCATGCAGATGCTTTTCGAAGAGTCTGATGAATTTGGCGCGACACCCGGGCTGGCTTTGATCAAAGGAAATGTGCGGCGATTCTCGTCCGATCAGGTCGTACCACACGTCGGTTGGAATCAGGTCGAGAAACGAACGCCTCACCCGATACTTTCACAGGTTGAAGACGCCGCGTTCTTTTATTTTGTGCACTCGTATTACTGCGATGCGCTGGACAAATCAGTAGTGGTTGGTGAAACAAATTATGGAATGACCTATCCATCCGTGGTCGGTCATGACGAACTATGCGGGGTGCAGTTTCACCCGGAAAAGAGTCAGAACGCCGGCCTTAGGTTGTT
>CBFHBI010000152.1:0-6368 GCA_965653755.1 uncultured Blastocatellia bacterium | reverse complement strand
AGGTTAGGACTGGAGCGCTAGCGTCCACGCTTGCAACCGGGACGGTTGTGCTCCAGTCAATGAAATCAGTGCGCCGCACTCGCTTGGTCGCGAGTGCGGTCTTCCAGTAAACTCTCGAAGTTCGAATCCATTGTGGAAGTTTCTGCAGGTAAACTCAATTAGCGGCTCGAGCGGCCTTGTTCGCGAGCGTTGGCCAACCATTTAACATGATTGACGTCACCCGACTGTTGCCGAAGATCGTGAAAGCGAATCCGGAACTCGCCGCCAAGTTGGCGTGGTCACGGGCGACTGGTGAAGGATTACGACGAAATGCCATTGCCGTGCGTCTGCAGGGACGAATCCTGATCGTCTCAGTCGCCGATGCGCTGTGGCAGAAGCAACTGGAATCGATGGCCGGCGAGTTATTGTTTCGCGTTAATAATCTGCTGGGTGGCGCCGGCGTGGACGGAATCACTTTTCAAATTTCGCCTTCCGATATTCCCAGGGGGAGGTCGCTTGCATCAGGAACTTCGAGCGAACGCCATCAGGCCAATCCACTGCCGACTGAGCTGATGTTTGCCGCGGGCGGCATCGCCGATGACGACTTGCGTGCGCGCTTTCTGCGCGCTGCCGATAATTTAATCGCGCGCCGCGATTCACAATCTGACGAATGACATCATGCCTATCACCGAAGCCGACATCGAAAAAATCGCGCAGCTTGCGCACCTCGAAATCACCGAGCACGAACGGAAAACGTTCGCGCCGCAAATCTCCGAAATAGTTTCTTACGTCGAACAGTTAAACGAGATCGATACGAACAACGTGGCGCCTGCGCTCGGCGGTTTGACGCCGG
Source organism: uncultured Blastocatellia bacterium (assembly GCA_965653755.1). Lineage (GTDB taxonomy): Bacteria > Acidobacteriota > Blastocatellia > Pyrinomonadales > Pyrinomonadaceae > UBA11740. Next base: position 5,536 of record CBFHBI010000152.1, on the reverse strand, counting down.
CAGGCGAAGCGACATGTTCGGACCGCGATGACGCGGTAGAGCCTTCGTTGGGCCAAAGCGTCGCTCTCGATCAAGCGCCGGACGCAGCCGCCGGCCATTTCCGCGTGCCGAAGGTTTTGGGTTGATCCTGGCGCAACTTTTCATGTCATTTTCATCCGTAAAGAACCTGACTAACAGCCTTGCGGGCGGCGAACTTACCGCCCGCGACACAGTGAGATCAGCGATCGACGCCGCTGAAAAGCTGAACGATTCGCTGAATGCTTTTCTTGAAATCGATCGCGAAGGCGCGTTGCACCGCGCCGGCGAAATCGACGCGAGCGGGGATGGGGCGCTTAATGGCATTCCTGTCGCGGTTAAAGACAACATCTGCGTAAGAGGAATGCAGGCGTCCTGTGGCTCGCGCATCTTGGGGCCGTATCACCCGCCGTACAACGCGACGGCAATTGCGCGATTGATTCAGGCGGGAGCCGTGGTCATCGGGAAAACTAACTGCGATGAATTTGCGATGGGCTCATCGAACGAGAACTCCGCGTTCGGCCCAGTCAAAAATCCCTGGAACAGCTCACGTGTTCCTGGCGGCTCTTCTGGTGGTTCGGCCGCGGCCGTTGCCGCCGGAATCGTCCCAGTGGCATTGGGTTCGGACACAGGCGGGTCGGTGCGACAACCAGCAGCACTTTGCGGGGTGATTGGACTCAAGCCCACTTACGGCAGAGTTTCCCGTTATGGTCTGGTAGCTTTCGGTTCTTCGCTGGATCAAATCGGAATCTTTGCTCGCAGTGCGCCGGACGCGGCCGCAGTCCTGGAGGTGATCGCCGGACGAGATTCTCACGACGCCACCACGGCTGATGTTCCCGTGGCTGATTATGTCGCCGACAGTGAGCAGACTCTGGAGCCCGGCTTTCGTCTCGGCGTGCCCCGGAAACTGTTGGGTGAAGGGTTGGACGATGAAGTGCGCCAGGCAATCGAAGCGGCGATCGATGCATATCGCGAATTAGGCGCTCGCGTGGTGGACATCGATTTGCCGCACGCAAAATATGCGATCGCGGTTTACTACATCATCGCCACTGCCGAAGCCTCTTCGAATCTCGCGCGGTACGACGGGGTCCGCTACGGCTTTCGCGCCGAAGAGGCGCCCGCGTTGCGCGACATGTACAAACGAACCCGGGATGAGGGGTTCGGCGCGGAAGTGAAGCGGCGCATCATGCTGGGCACTTACGTTCTGTCGGCCGGCTACTACGACGCTTATTACTTGAAGGCGCAAAAGGTACGCTCTCTGCTGCGGCAGGATTTTGCCAACGCGTTCCAGCAATGCGATGTGATTCTGACGCCGACCGCTGGCGATGTACCTCAACGTCATTTATACGTTGACAGCGAATCTCGTCGGCGTTCCGGGCATCAGCGTTCCCTGCGGACTTTCGTCGGGGCGTTTGCCGATTGGGATGCAACTGCTTGGTCCATACTGGAGTGAATCGATGCTGTTCCGGACGGCCCATGCTTTCGAGACAGTTCGGCCATTCACTGATAGACCTCCGATAAACGCCGACTAATCATCGCCAAAATTGTCTCTAAAGCCCGGCGATGATTTTCGCAACTCAAGCCACTCTCCGAACAGTTGCGGCGTCTCCAACCACACGCGCAACCACTCTGCAATCTCACCCTGGACCTTGCGAATTGTGGCTGGCAACGATTTGTCGTTCGCATCCTTCCCGGCGCGGTCGCGCGCATCAATCGCCAAACACTGTAACTCTTTGACGCCGACCTCATCATCAGACATAACGAACTGATTGCGCAGCTCTTCCAGCAAAGCGATGACCGTCGCAGCGGTTTTCAATGTCAATGATTCTGAATTTTGTAACGGTCTCAAATCTTCGAAAACTTTCAGGCGCATCGCTAGTCCTGTTGCTCGCCAATGGGCATCGCACTCAATCACCTCAGGATGACGCAGGTCGGCCCCTTCCTGTATCAGCTCGCGCGCGATCCGCATCGGACTTAGCACTTGATCCGCGCCGAAAACTTCGCCGATTTCCTTTTGGATTGCGGCCAACTCAGCGGCGCCGACGGATTCTGCCTGTTACGCCCGCCAAGACGAGATAATAACTTCGCGGCGGCTAGCCGTATTTTCAGAAGGCCCTCTGTGCTTCATCGTCAATCGAGTTCAAGCTAAAATTCATCATAGCGCAATCGCGGCAAGGGTTCAGGCGAACGTTGACGAATATGCGACTTATCATTTCATCCAGAACGCGAATTACAACCGGAATTTTGTTGGCGCTGCTTCTGAGTTCACTTTCATTAGCGGCCCAACAACGACAGACTCTTGGACAACTGGAGTTCGTCGGGCTCAAGCGGCTGACGCGCGATCAAGTCGCGACGATGAGCGGCTTGAAGATCGGACAGGTGATCGACGCAAACATTTTAGACGCGGCCGCCGGAGAGTTATTGAAGACGGGCCTTTTCCGCCGGCTGAGCTACCGCGTTCACAATGTCGGCAGTCAGGCAGTTGTCACATTTCAAGTTGAAGAGTCAGCGGTCAGCCTGCCCGTCGTCTTTGAGAATTTCGTCTGGTTCAGTGACGAGGAAATTCTCGCGGCCATTCGCAAGGACGTGCTTTTCTTCAACGGCACGTCGCCCGCGTCCGGCGAGACTCCCGATAAGATTGCCGCGGCTTTGCAGCGCCTGTTGACCGAAAAGCACATCGCCGGCCAGGTCGATTACCTGCCTTACGTTTCGAAAGACAAACAGGAATTGCTCTTCACCGTAAAGGGCGCGCACATTCCGATTTGCTCTCTGCATTTTCCCGGAGCATCCGCGGTTTCAGAAGCAGAATTGATCAAAGCATCGCAGCCGCTTTTCAAATCTGACTATTCGCAGAAAGATACCGCGACCTTCGTCCCTTTCAATCTCTTGCCGTTGTATCGGCGCATCGGACACTTACGAGCCGAGTTTCAGCCACCGGCGGCCAGCTTGGAAACGGGGGCGCAATGCGGCGGCGGCGTCAACGTCACGATTCCGGTAACCGAAGGAACCAGCTATCGTTGGGCCAAATCAATTTGGGACGGCAACGATAAGCTCACCGTCGAAGACTTGGCGGCGGCGCTTGGGATGAATCCCGGCGATCTCGCCGACGGGAGCAAAATCGATAAGGGTGTGAAGAACGTAGCCAAGGCTTACGCCACCCGGGGGTATCTGAGGCCAATCATCGAATCGTCAGCCGAGTTCGACGACGCGGCTTCCCTGGTTTCCTATCATTTCAAAATCAATGAAGGGCCGCGCTATGTTATGGGCAACCTGATCGTTAGCGGTTTGCCAGCGGCCGAGGCCGATGAGTTGAAATCGAAATGGTGTTTGGGTACGAATGCAGTCTTCGACGAGTCTTACCTCGATCAATTTCGGCAGGGTGCGCTGCGCGAGTTCATGCAGACACTAATGCAGCGTTCGCACGCGTCCGTTCGTTTTCATGTTGAAATTGAACAAAAGCCAGACAACCAAAAACTTACCGTTGACGTTCTGATAAATTTTAAACCCGGCAATTCCTGAGAGCTGCGCTCCGAAATGTCGCCCTGTGAAACCTCTGCGCGGATGCTGCTCGCTCGGCTGCGCGGTCAATTCGAATCGAAACCTTTCATTCCACCTCGCGTGCTGGCGCAGAGTGATCTGCAAACGTTGAGCGCATATTTTTGGCCTGGCCGCTTCCGGGCGCGTGACGCGACCGGCGATGAAGCACGTTTGTTTGCAGTCGAACCTGGGACACAAGTGCTCGCGCGCTGCCGTTGGCAACCGAACCGCATTCAACACGCGACCCTCGTGATGTGGCACGGCATCGAGGGCTCTTCATCTGCTGCCTACATGCTGAGCACGGCCGCGAAGGCTTTCCGCGCCGGATTCAACGTCGTGCGGATGAACGTGCGAGGTTGCGGCGGCACCGACCATTTGACGCCGACGCTTTATCACGGCGGGATGTCGGGCGACGCGCGGTTCGTAATCAAAGAGTTGATCGAACAGGATGGATTATCTCGGATAGTCATCGCCGGATTCTCGCTCGGCGGCAACACAGTTCTGAAGTTAGCGGGCGAATATGGTGACAACCCGCCGCCACAAATCATCGGCTTGGTCGCGATTTCGCCTTCGATTAATTTACGCGCGAGCAGCGATCGACTAATGGCGCGCCGCAACCTGATTTATCACCAGAACTTTCTCCATTATCTGAAGCGGCGAATCAAAATCAAGGATAAGTTGTTTCCGGGTCTGTATCGCGTCAACGGATTGCGTCACATCCACACGCTGCGTGAATTCGACGACACTTACGTCGCGCCGGCTTTCGGTTTTGCCGGCGTTGACGATTACTATGCCAAAGCGAGTTCCCTTCCGCACATCAAACACATTCGCATTCCCACGTTGGTCATTCACGCACAGGATGATCCCTTCGTCCCGTTCACACAGTTGTGCGATGCTTCAGTCGAAACGAATCCTAACGTCTTATTACTCGCGCCGAATCGTGGCGGTCATGTCGCATTTATTGCGGCGAAAGCGAGTGGCAGTGAAGAGGATCGGTTTTGGGCAGAGAATCGGTTGATTGATTTTTGCCGCGCAGTCGCGGCTTGAATCATTTCCCAATCTTTTTCAGAATGCGATCGGCGTGGTTCCGCGCAATCAGTGGGATGTGCTCGTCGCTCTTTAATTCCGTCAGCAGCGGTATCAGTTGGTGCGGATCGGACAGATCGTTGCGCGCCACCATGTTATCCAGTTCAGTCATGAGGTCCGGGGCGTTGAGCGGTTGCATCTCGCGCGCCAGCTTGATGTTGAAAACCAGGATCGCCTGATCCGCAGCACGCCGGTATTCCTCTTTCAGCGCCCACACCGTTTTGTTGTCGCTCCAGTTGAACTCGGCGGTGCGGTGGCGCTGGCCGTCGTCCATTCCAATTTTGTAGGTGCCGAGATGCGCGAAATCCTTAGCCGCCTGATAATTTTCGTCTGAATCAAGAAATCGCAAGTCTCTCCAGAGCCCAAAGATGCGGCCCATCGCCGCCGATGACAGTTGCACCGGCTCGACAATCGGAGTCTCAGTCCGCTGCACAAAGGTAATGTCCCCAATGCCGCGCGAGTCGTGCTGAATAACAATGTGACTGACGACAAAATTTGGTTGATTGAATTCGTAGCTGTAACGGATTCCGTTTGCGGCCGGCTGCTCAGTTTTTTTCTCGACGCGCGGTGTCTCCGCTGTTTGAGTTTGCGGCCGATCGTTTCGTTTGTCCTGTGGGTGAGCTACAAACGTAAACGCGAGAAAGGAAAGCAGAGCAACGGTGAATCGAAAACGGATTCTCATAATTACGAACGATTATTCTGTAGATGCGTGGGGGAGATTGCAAGTTGCGTGTCAGAAGCCCGACCGTGAGGGAGGGCATCTCTTGCAAATGAGTCCGATGGATTGAAAAGAGCGTGTCCCGAACGGGGCCCTCCTTTACAGTCGGGCTTCTGACACACGCAAGCTATTCGAATTTGACGGAGACTAGTTTCGAGACGCCGGCTTCTTCCATCGTCA
>CBFHBI010000151.1:0-6375 GCA_965653755.1 uncultured Blastocatellia bacterium | reverse complement strand
TATCTAAAGCTTAACGAAAAACGAGTGATTCAATGGCTTTCCGAAAACGGCCTACCACAGAATACAGTCCAAGCAATTGCTCAGACCGAAGATGGATACATCTGGATTGGCACGCAAGAAGGGCTGGTGCGCTTTGACGGTGTTAAGTTTGAGATCTTCGACAAGCAAAATACGCCGCAGCTCAACAGCAATGACATTCGCTCTTTGGTTGTAGACGGTTCCGGAACACTTTGGATTGCTACGTCATCCGGTTTGGTTCGACGTTGGGAGGCACGCGATTTTGAGGCATTCGGATCGAATCAAGGTTGGGCCGGAAACTACCTCGGTCCGATTACTGGGGATCACTACGGCAGTGTTCGGTTTGTGACCTCACGTGGCGTGGTAAGTTGTGATGGTGGTAAATGCGGGCTCGACGAAATGAGCGAGACGATCGTGAGCTCAATCAAAAATCTATTCGTGCGAGCCGACGGCACTTCATTGGTTTATGACTCGACCGGTCTCAAGCTACTGAAAGGTGGCGCGTTGACTGAATGGACAGCCGAAGGGTTGAAGAGCGCGAACGTTACCGCCGTTGCGGAAGATAACAACGGCACGCTTTGGATTGGCGCCAGCGAAGGCGTCTCGGAAATTCGAAACGGCAACGCCAAGCTGCATTCGATCAGCGAAGGTTTACCGAATGGTCGAGTCACGTGCCTGCGGGTCGATCGCGAAGGCTCTGTATGGATCGGGACCTCAAATGGCCTGGCTCGTCTGCGCAACGGAGAGGTCGAAACGTTCACCACTGCGGACGGTCTATCGAGCAACCTGGTGCTGTCAATCTTCGAAGATCGGGAAGGCAGCGTTTGGGTGGGGACTGAGGGCGGCGGACTTGTACTTTTCAAAAACCGAAAGTTCACCACACTCACAACGAAAGATGGACTGGCCAGCGATCTAGTCAAGGCGATCTATCAGGACCGCGAAGGTGGGGTCTGGATTGGCACAAACGGCGGCGGCCTGACATTGCTGAAGAACGGCCAGATCTCAAAATTCACCACGCAGGATGGGCTGGCCAGCGACGTGGTGCTCTCGCTGGCAGGCGACGATGCGGGCAACCTGTGGATCGGAACACCGGATGGCTTGAATCTCTTCAAAGCCGGCAAGTTCAAGACCTACACGTTCGCTGACGGGTTGTCGAATGATTTGGTGCGATCTGTTTACGTCGATCGTCGCGGCGATCTGTGGGTGGGACCGCGCGCGGGACTTGATCTGTTTCGTAACGATCAATTCACGAGTTTCACCACCAAAGACGGACTCGCACACGATTTCATCGGCGCGTTGTTGGAAGACTCGAAAGGAAATTTGTGGATTGGCACGTTGGGCGGGTTGAGCAAATTCGCGGATGGAAAGTTCACCACCTTCACAACCAGCGAAGGATTGTCGAGTAACGCGATTACGTGTCTGCTTGAGGGCCGCGAAGGTAGTCTCTGGATCGGTACGAGTGGGGGTGGTTTGAATGTTCTGCGAGACGGGAGGTTCGCTTCGTTTACGAGCCGCGATGGCCTGCCGGACGACGTAATTTATCGCATCCTCGAGGACACTGAAGATCGTCTCTGGTTCAGCTCAAACAAAGGAGTATTCCGCCTCGCCACGGGTGAGCTGAATGATTTCATGGCCCAACGGACGTCGACTCTAAATCCGGCGTTGTACGGGACCGCCGACGGCATGCTGACGCGCGAGTGCAGCGGTGGCGGACACCCCGCAGCGTGGAAAATGAAAGATGGCAAGTTGTGGTTCGCCACCATCAAAGGTGTCGCCACAGTCGATCCCGAGCACCTCGCAGTCAACTCGCTGCCGCCACCGCTAGTGATCGAACAAGTCCGCGTTGATGATCAACCTCTGTCGGCACAAACGGGTAGCCAGGTTGGCGCCGGCACCACGCGTTTCGACTTTTATTACACTGCGCCGAGTTTCATTGCGCCGGAAAATGTGCACTTCAAATACAGGCTCGAAGGATTCGATCGAGACTGGATTGATGGCGGCAACCGCCGCGTCGCTTACTACACCAATCTGCGGCCGGGCAATTACCGGTTTCGGGTGATGGCTGCGAACAACGACGGCGTTTGGAATGAACAGGGAGCCGCGTTTGATTTTTATCTGAAGCCGCACTTCTATCAGACTTATTGGTTCTACGCGTTGATGATCCTGGTACTGGGCGCGATTGCGTGGCAGCTGTATCGTCTGCGAGTTAGCCGCATCTCCTCACAATTTTCGGCGGTGCTGGCCGAGCGGAATCGGATCGCGCGCGAAATACACGACAACCTGGCCCAGGACATCATGGGGATCTCGGTACAACTGGAACTGGTCGCTCGTCTCATGCCGGGAGCGGCAGAGACTGCAAAATCACATCTGGATCGGGCGCGGATTCTGGTGCGCAATAGCATGGCCGAGGCCCGCCGGTATGTCTGGGACTTGCGTTCTCAGGATCTGGAAAATAAAGATTTGCCGACTGCGTTGAACGATACGGCGCGACGTTTGACGCGCGATACTGAAGTGCAGACGGCCGTGCAGGTGACGGGTGTCTTCAGGCCGCTGCCATCCACGATCGAAAACAACATCTTGCGTATCGCGCAAGAGGCCGTTAATAACTCGGTCAAACATGCAGGCGCTCGTCGAATCATGATCGATGTACATTTTGATCCTGACGCGGTGCAACTGCGAGTGCAGGATGACGGCTGCGGCTTTGATCCGCAGGCCAAAAACGGTGACGGCCGGTTTGGTCTCGTCGGTATGCGTGAGCGGGCGCAGGAAATCGGCGGCGAGCTAAAGATTCACAGCGAGGCGGCCGCCGGTACTGAAGTCATCGTGAACGTTCCCTTAACTCATGGCGATAGACGCTAACAAAATCAGAATAATGGTCATCGACGATCAGGCCGTAGTGCGGCAGGGATTCGTGTCGCTGATCAAAACACTCCCCGACATAGAGATTGTCGCGGAAGGCTCGAATGGGCGCGAAGCGATCGAACTGTTCCGCCGGCACCAGCCCGATATCACTTTGATGGATTTGCGTATGCCGGAACTGTCGGGCGCGGAAGCGATCACGCAAATTCGCGCTGAGTTCCCGGCTGCTCGGATTATTGTGCTTACCACGTATGACGGTGACGAAGACATTTATCGTGCGGTGCAGGCCGGCGCTCAGGGTTATCTGCTGAAGGACATGTTCTTTGAAGAACTCGAAGCCGCAATCAGAAAGGTTCATGCGGGCGCGCGGCTGATTCCAGGTTCGGTCGCGGAACGCCTGGCGGCGCGGATGAGCTCGTCTGAATTAACTGGCCGCGAACTGGAAGTGCTGCGTCAGATCGTGGACGGTAAGAGTAATAAGGAGATCGGCAACGTCCTCAACATCAGCGAGGCCACGGTCAAGAGTCACATAAACAACATTCTCAGCAAGCTCGGTGTCTCGGATCGTACGCAGGCAGCGACTACGGCGCTGCAGCGTGGCATCGTGCATTTTCGGTGATGATGATTTGTCTCTTCGGAGATGAGTGCTTAGCGCGATGAGGTCAGTACCGGGAGCGGTAGCGACCGGGTAAATCTCCGTCAACTGGATCGCCATCGCACGCAGACCCGGTCGCTACCGCTCCCGGTACTGACTCCGTCTGGGAACCCTCCCGGCTCCAACTAAAGTATGAGATCAAATTCAATCGACAGTCTCATGACTTAAACTCGCGCCAGTGCTATCTTCCGCCTCGCAGTTACAATTCGCCCGGTCTCGAGAGTAGCAGAATCGAAATTTTCCTTCCTTTCTTTGTTGCAGACCGACTTTGGAAGATTCAAGGCTACCTCGGGATCGGGCTATAAATTTATTTTCATTTCCGCTCTTTTACGCGTCCAGGTCCGGCGAGATAGACCCGGAAGGCACAAGATCACAGCTCAAAAGCTCAGGGGGAGAAGATGGCTTCTTGTCTTCGAGGTAAGAGTGCGTTTAAGTGGATCAGCGGGAGCGAACAAGCTCTGCGACCAGTGGGTTTTCGGCTAGCCCAGTGTTTTGTCCTTTTTCTCATTCTGATTTCTTCATCAGTTGCCTGGGCGCAAAGTAATTACGCCAGCCTGAGTGGCACTGTCTTCGATCCCGATCAAAAAGTAGTGCCGGCGGCTGAGCTGACTCTCACCTCGATAAGCACGCAGGCCACGCGCACGGCGACCAGCAACGATCAGGGCGCCTTTCAATTCACCGGACTTTTACCGGGCGAGTATCGGCTCGATGTGCGAAGTTCAACCTTCGCCAATCTAAGTCAAAACGTGCGCCTTGAAGTAGGCCAGCAGATGACGCTCAACGTTAAGCTGGAAGTCGGCTCACTTAGCACGACGGTGAACATTGCCACCGAAGCAATGACGGTGCTGCGCACGACCGATTCGAGCGTGGGCGAGGTGGTTGAGCGACGATCGGTTCAGAATCTGCCGCTGAATGGCCGCATGCTGATCGATCTCGTGTTGACTGTTCCGGGAGCCCATGAGAGTCATGGCGCGCAGACCGGCGACATGAATCCGCTTTATTGGCGTCCGGGCCAGCGCTCGGCAGTGAGCATCGGCGGCGCGCGCCCAAACGCAAACTACTTCCTGCTTGATGGCGCCACCAACACAGATCCGACCTTTAACACTCTCAGCCTTAGTCCGTCTCCGGATGCTGTGCAGGAGTTCAAAGTTCAGACCGGTAGCTACACCGCTGAAATGGGTGGCGCGGGTGGCGGGCAGATCAACGTTGTCACGCGCAGTGGTTCGAACGAATTTCACGGGACAGGTTATGAGTTTCTTCGCAATAGTGCGCTCGACGCTCACACCTTTAACGACATGGGTTCGAATTTCCTGGTGCGAAATAATTTTGGTGCGTCAGTCGGCGGACCAATTGCCCGCAATCGCACATTCTTTTTCGCGAACTACGAAGGGCTCCGGCATATCAAAGCGGACACGATGATCGATACGGTTCCGACCGCCGATGAAGTTAACGGTGACTTCAGCATGAGCGGCGTGACGATCTACAACCCATTCAGTGCTCATGCAAACCCCAACTTCGATCCCGCTAAGCCGGTCAGTCCATCTAATCCGCAGATCATTCGCGACGCATTTCCGAATAACAAAATTCCTTCGGGCATGATTGATCACACGGCACAATTGTTTCTGCAAAAGTACACGCCGCGTCCAAACACCGATATGGGGATGAACGGTTGCGGCATGACGATGATGGGCGCGCCGACTGTTGTGGGCGCAGGTGTCGACTGTAACAACTACACTGACGTACGTAACGAAAAGCATTTCACGGATCAGGCGACCCTTCGCGTCGATCAAGTTCTAAAACGTGGTGACACGGTGGCGGCGCGTTACTCGTTCAGCAGCGAAACCGGTTTCATGCCACAGAATCTGCCGGGCTTTGGCGCGCTGCACGACAATCTGGCGCAGCACGGCAGCGTCGCCTGGACACGCGTCGTCAGTTCCCGGGTCGTGAACATTGCTGAGATTGCGATATCGCGGCTGGCCATGCACCGCTCGTCAGAGAACAGCGAGAGCAACGACATCGTGAGTGAACTCGGAATTCAAGGCGTGGGTTTTGGCGGCAAGGGAGCTTACGGCGCACCTTGGTTCAATGTGCAAGGCTACTCGGGCATGGGCGATAGCTACGCCGCCACGCCGATGCATGCGTGGGACACACTTCTCGAAGCGCGCGATTCGGTGAGTTGGCAATTGGGACGGCACAGTCTCAAGTTCGGCGGCAGTTACCGGAATTACATCTGGCCCATGTGGGGCTTTTTTCAGAACCGCGGCTATTACCAGTTCACGAATGGGTTTACCACTCGAACCGCCACTAACGACGGCACCGGCGCAGCGTTGGCGAGTATGTTGCTCGGCCTGCCGGTCGTAAAGCAGCGGCAAGTGGGAATTCCGCAGATGCAATTACGTCAGTGGTACGCCGACGCGTTCATTCAGGACAGTTTTCAATTGAGCCGCGACACCACGATTCAGATCGGCTTGCGTTATGAATACATGAGCCCGCTCCGCGACATTCGCTATCCAAATTCGAATCTGACTTTTGCTAATGGAGTGCCGCAAGTATTTATCGGCGGACAACAAGGCTATCCCCTCGGGTTAATGTTTCCGAACAAGCTGAACTTTGCGCCGCGGTTTGGAATCTCGCATCACATTCCCAGGTACGGTTTCGTCGTGCATGCGGCTTATGGAATTTTCTTTACTCCGGTGGACATGAATACGTGGTGTAACCAGCGCCATAATGTCCCGTACATTTTTCCGGAGACTCAACAGAGTGACAACTTCACGCCGGCCGCCGGCATTGTCGCCACACATATCAACTTCGCGCAGGCGGTCCTGGGCGTAACCACCGTCAGC
>CBFHBI010000150.1:0-6375 GCA_965653755.1 uncultured Blastocatellia bacterium | reverse complement strand
TCGTAGATGACTTGGCGCGCGGCGAAACCAAGCGCATCTATCAAGCTGCCGAACGTCCGGCGCTGGCCACGACGCCAATCGCCGATTTTGGTCTGGCCAACCTCAAGCGCTACAGCGCGATGTCGGTCCAGTATTCGCGCGGCTGCCCATTCTCGTGCGAGTTCTGCGACATCATCGAAATCTACGGGCGAATTCCGCGCACCAAGAGCAACCAGCAAATGCTCGCTGAGTTCGATGCGCTCAAAGCCCTCGGGTGGCGCGGCACAGTCTTCATCGTTGACGATAATTTCATCGGCAATAAGAAAAATGTCCGTCAACTGTTGCCGGACTTGGCCCGCTGGCAAAAGGCGAATGGCTATCCGTTCGAGCTGATCACGGAATCAAGCGTAAACCTGGCTGATGATGAAGCGCTGCTGGCGAGCATGCGCGACGCCGGCTTCTCTCGCGTCTTTCTCGGAATCGAAACGCCGGTTGAAGAGAGTCTGCACGAGGCCCAGAAATCGCAGAATCGCGGTAACCTCGTCGAATCAGTACGGAGGATCCAAAAACACGGCATCGAAGTGATGGCCGGTTTCATCGTCGGTTTCGACAACGACCCGGAGGACATCTTCGAACGGCAGATCGATTTCATCCGCCGCAGCGCCATTCCGATGGCGATGGTTGGATTACTCAACGCGTTGCCCGACACACAGCTTTGGAAAAGGTTGGAACGTGAAGGGCGGCTGTTCGGCGAAGATGCAACCGGCAACAACACGGTCTGCACTTTCAATTTCAAGACGCGGATGGATCCGGCGTTTCTGGTCCGCGGCTATCAGCGAATCATGCAGACGATTTACGGACCGCGTGAATATTACGATCGCGTGCTCGATTCTCTCGGGCGCACAACTCGACCTCGCACCTCAGAACAACACACCTATGGCGCGATTGCCGGCATGACGGCCCTCATGCGAATCATGCTAAAGCTCGGAGTCATCGATCGTGAGCGCAAAGAGTTTTGGCGCTTCTTTGTGCAGGCCGTGACTAAACACCGCGCGCAATTCACCGATTCCCTGCGGCTAGCGGCCGTCGGTTATCACTTTCGCAGATTGAGCGAAGCGTACGGCGAGAACTGACGAATTCGCATCTATCCGCAGTGATAAGAGAACCAACTCGCTTATGAAATAGTCGTCATTCGGAAGCGGTCTTGGACACGACTTTGATCGCTTTGTGAATCGCGTCGCTCAGATCTGCTTCGCGTTCGAAACTGTATCCGCTGACGCGCATGCGCACGATGCCTTCGTGATCGATCAGAATGTAAGTCGGAAAGCGATTGACTTCGAACGCGCGCTGAATTTTGCTGTCGCGATCGAACGCTTGCGGCCAAACCATCTGGTTTTTCGCCGTGAAATCGCGCCACGTGGCCTCTTCGTCGTGCACACTCACAGAAATCATGACAAACGCTTTCTCTTTAGCGTAGTGCTTGCTCAGTTCGCGCAGCGATGACACTGACTCGCGGCATGGCGGACACCAGGTGCCCCAGAAATCAAGCAACACAACCTTGCCGCGCAGATCGTCAATCGAAATATATTCACCATCAGCCGTGGTGAACGAGAAATCCGGCGCGTACGATTCCCTTGATCGCCGCGGATTCTCGATCATTTTGCGGACTTCCTCTGCGTTTGCGGCATTCGGGCTCATCTCCACATATTTCTTGAGTTCAACTGCGCCGTCCGCGTCGCGGTTCTGCTGCATCAAGGCAACGCCGAGATTGTAATGAAGATTCGCCAGGTCGGGATCGATTGCGAGTCCTTGTCGCAACGCTCCCTCAGCCTCTTGCAGCTTCTTTTGATCCTTTCGCTCCGCTGACTCAACCAGCGCCATGCCTTTCAGGTTGTAAACATTGGCGGCGAGATGTTTGTCAGTTGCCGCCAGGGCGATGGCTTTGTCGCAGCTTTCGATCACGTTCTTGTATGCCGACAAACCATGGTAGGCCTGGGCCATGTCATAGAGACACTCCGCGCAATTGCGATTGCGCAAATCGTTTGCATGTTTGAAGCTCTTCAGCGCGTCCTCATAACGATGCCGGCGCATAAACTCCGAGCCTCTGGTTAATTCAGCTTCAGCATCTTCGCCCTCGCCGGGTACACTCGGCGGAACTGCCTGAATCGAGAAGAAAACCAGCAACGCCGAACAGCAGGCGACAATGCTGGTACGCAAACGAAAGCTCAGAGATGCCATGGTGAGAACCTCCTGGAGCGGCACAACGTTCTATGAACTGGTTGCACGATCAGAAAACTTCCGGACGCAAACCAGCCTAACCGTCGGCCCATAGAATACTATTTTTTCTTGACGACAATGTGATTGACATCACACTTAGCGTGTAGTAGCGTCCAAACTATAGATATGCGCGCGACTCATCGTCAACTTCCCTCGACTAACTATCAACGCCAGAGCCAGGAGACAGTTTCATAAGTTGAAGCAGATCGAGCTGCCACCAAGGGGCCTGGAGACGCTGTTCGGCGTTCACGACCAGAACATCAAATATCTCGAGTCCCTGCTCGATGTGCAAATCAACGGGCGCGGACACAGCCTGACCGTTGACGGCGATCCGACAGACGTGCAAACGGTTGAGCGCATCCTCGAAGATTTTTCGGAACTGTTCGCGGAAGGGCGTCAGTTCACCGACAAAGAATTGCGCGAAGCGTTTGCGCAGATTGCCGAGGACCGCGCATACAGTCTCAAAGACTATTTCACCCGTTCGCGATTCAGTCCGGCCGGTAAGAAGCAAGTGGCGCCGAAATCAGCGATGCAGCGACGCTACGTCGAAGCGATTCAACAGACGGACATCGTCTTCGGCATCGGTCCGGCGGGAACGGGCAAGACCTATCTCGGCGTGGCGATGGCAGTGCAGGCCCTGATGCAGAAGCAGGTGAACCGCATCGTGCTGGCGCGGCCCGCGGTCGAAGCGGGCGAGAAACTCGGCTTTTTGCCCGGCGACTTGCAGGACAAAGTCGATCCTTACCTGCGGCCTTTGTACGACGCCTTGTTTGATTTGGTTGACTATGAACGCGTCGAGCGATTATTGGAAAAGCGAGTCATCGAGATCGCGCCGCTGGCCTTCATGCGTGGGCGCACGCTGTCTGATGCGTTCGTGATTCTGGACGAAGCGCAGAACACGACCTCGGAACAGATGAAGATGTTTCTGACGCGCATCGGCTTTGGATCGAAGGCCGTTATCACGGGCGACGTAACGCAAATCGATTTGCCGATCGGCAAACGCAGCGGCCTGGTGGAAGCTGAACGAGTGCTCGCCAGCGTCGAAGGAATCGAATTCGTCCATTTCAGCGAGAAAGACGTCGTGCGGCACAAGCTGGTGCAGATGATTATCAAAGCGTACGAGTCGCATTCAAAGAAAAGCGAGATCTGATCGAGCGCCTCGTTAGGGGCGAAATGTTTATAGCTCTAAACCTACAAATAAGAATTCCAGCTCCGGAGGAGCGCAATGAGGATTTCGCTCCTGCGGAGCTGAATCATCTTAGAAAACACCCCAACTATAAACATTGCGCTCTTAACGGAGCGAATAAGGATGATTGAACTCATCAATCGCCAGCGCAAGTATAAAACGCCGAACTCCTGGCGTGAGTTTGCCGAGCGAGCACTCCACACAGTCAATTCTTCCGAGCGCAACGCCACGGTCGTCTTTGTCAGCGACGCCGCCATCAGGAAACTCAATCAGCAATTTCGCGGAAAGAACTATGCGACCGACGTGCTGTCGTTTCCGACAAATCACGAAGAGTTTGAATCCGAAAGCCAATCGCATCTCGGCGAAGTTGTAATTTCAATCGAGCGCGCCGCCGAACAGGCCGCGGCTAACGGCTTAACACTCAAGAATGAGGTGCAACAGTTGATCCTTCACGGGTTGTTGCATCTGTGCGGTTACGATCATGAGACTGACAAAGGTGAGATGAACCGGCTGGAATTGAAACTGCGAAAGAAACTAGGTATCTAATAACGATTTCCATCTCCACTTTGTCTATTTACGATTTACGATTTACCATTTACTCCACTCTATGGAGATTGCTATAGCCGTCAGCCTCCTGCTGCTTTTGGCGCTCACTTTTCTTGCCAGCGTTGACATGGCCTTTGGTCAACTGAGCGACGTCGGGCTCAGGCGTCTCGCGGCTGAGGCGGAAGAACATCCCAACGCCCGCTACGCTCCGTTCCTGAACGAGATTCTCGAAAACCGCGCCCGCTTTACGATGACCCTGTCGGCTGCACTTCAGATTCAGCTCGTCATTTTTTCGGTCCTGGTTACTTACATCTCGCTGAGTCTGTTTCCGCGTAACGGCATCGCGCTCGTCGTTTCACTCGGCGTCGGGCTGGTGTTGGCTGGTATCTTTCGGCAATTTATTCCGCGGCTTTTGTCGCTGCGCAATCCCGAAGGAAAACTTCTGCGGCTGCTGCCGATCCTGCGGCCGTTTTATCGCCTTCTGATGTACGTCGCCGAACCGTGGCACCGTTCGTTTGATCGAATGCGCCGGCAGGATGAAATTGAAGACGCGAACGATCAAGCGGAGGACGACGACGGCGATGACATCGAAGCCTTGATCGACGTCGGCGAGGCGGAAGGAATTATTGAAGAAGAAGAACGCGAGCTGATTCAATCGGCGATCGAATTCGGCGATACGACCGTCGGTGAAATCATGACGCCGAGGACGGAAATCGCCGCCTTGCCACACTCAGCTACGGTGCGCGATGCGCGCACGTTGATAATTGAATCAAGGCATTCGCGTCTGCCGGTGTATCGCGATCAGATCGACAACATCGAGGGCATTATCTATCTGCGCGATTTGCTGCCCTCGTTGTCGATGGGCAAAGCCGACGGGTCGATCGTCGAGTTCATGCGCCCGTACTATGGCGTTCCCGAAACCAAGCCGGTCGCTGAGCTGCTGCGCGAGATGCAGAAGGCGCACGTTTACATGGCCATCGTGATCGACGAATATGGCGGCGTCGCCGGACTAGTCACGGTCGAAGACATCCTGGAAGAGATCGTCGGCGAGATCGAAGACGAAGACATCACTGGCGAGGAAGCCAAGGAGATTGTGCCGCTGGCCGATGGCGCGTACGAGGTCCTGGGTAGCGTTGAGATCGGAAAGGTCGAGAAACTCTTCCATATGGAAATTGAAACAGATGACTTCACCACCATTGCCGGTTTGGTAATTGCGCAAAAAGGGAGCGTTCCATGTCCCGGCGAACATTTGAATTTTCGCGGCCTTGAAGTGGATGTGTTGCAGGCCGACGAAAAAAGAATTTCGCGTTTGCGTGTCAAGAAAGCTGAACTAGCTCCCGCCGAGGACGCTGCCGCAAGCCGATGAAGCAAACACTAATCAGAATCAACGACGCGCTGACCCAGGCGCTTACCAAACACAAACACTGTGAAGCGTGCGGCAAAGAGTTCTCGTGTGGCGCCAGCGTATTTGGCTGCTGGTGCAGCGAGATCGAATTAACCGACGAGACTCGCGCCGAGTTGAGGTCGCGCTATCGTGATTGTCTTTGCCGCGATTGTTTGGCGTCACACTCAGCTTCGAGCATCGGCGGCGGTTGACATCGCCACCAGACTCACCGACTATTCTCTCTTCACGTTCGCATCACTCGTTCACTGAGACCAAAAGATCTTGGCCAAGAAGCAAAGTAAATTTCTGCGCGGGCGGCGCATCGATCCAACGCCGATCGACGGCGCAACTAAACTTACTGATCTGGTTGACACGGCTTTCGTCGCTTACAACGCGGCGCGTCTGCGCGAAGCCTGCTGGCTGTTCACGCAGAAGATGCTCGAGCCTGACGTGACCGTGGGAGTCACTCTCACGGGAGCTTTGACTCCGGCGGGTCTCGGCATGTCGGCATTGATTCCACTCATCAAAGCCGGCTTCATCGATTGGATTATTTCGACCGGAGCAAATTTCTATCACGACACACACTTCGGCATCGGACTCTCGATGCACGAAGGAAACGCCCAAACGTCGGACCTTGTTCTGCGGGAAGAAGAAGTCGTGCGCATTTACGACATTTTTTTTGATTATTCGGTGCTGCTGAATACGGACGATTTTTTTCGCCGTGTGATCGAAGCGCCCGAATTTCAGAAGCCAATGTCCACGGCTGAGTTTCATTATCGCGCGGGCCGATACGTGCTGGAGCGCGAGCGCAAGCTGGGCCTGAAAAACAAATCTTTGTTGGCCGCGGCACACGAACATGCGGTGCCGCTTTATACTTCGTCGCCCGGTGATTCCTCGATCGGCATGAACGTCGCAGCGAAGGCGCTGCAGGGACATAGACTAGCCTTTGATCCATCGTTGGACGTGAATGAGACTGCGGCGATTGTGTTGGCGGCAAAGCGCG
>CBFHBI010000149.1:0-6398 GCA_965653755.1 uncultured Blastocatellia bacterium | reverse complement strand
AGGTAGCAATCCCGATCCTAATGGTCGCCGGCGAGGCGTCTGGCGACGCGCACGCAGCCTCGCTTGTGCACGCGATGCGTAATGCTGCTCCGCAAACGCATTTCGACTTCTTTGGTTCCACTGGAAGAAAGATGCGCGATGCGAACGTCAACTCGATCGTCAACGCGGAGGAATTCGCGATCCTTGGTTTGTGGGAGATTGGCCGCGCCCTGCCGAGATTCTGGCACGCCTTCGGCGAGCTCAAGCGCGCCGCCGAACAAACGAAACCAATCGCCGCGATTCTGGTTGATTGGCCCGATTTCAATTTGCGTTTGGCGCGTTGGCTGCATCGCCACGGCATTCCAGTCATTTATTACATCAGCCCGCAGTTGTGGGCCTGGCGTTCGTACCGCGTCCGCAACGTTCAACGTGACGTCGATCTGCTGCTTTCGATTTTGCCATTTGAAAAGGATTGGTACGCGGCGCGGGGCGTTCACCATGTCGAGTACGTGGGCCATCCGCTAACTGGCGCGGTGCGCGCGGAGTTTGACCGCGAAGATTTCTGTCGCAAACAAGACCTCGATCCGGCGCGGCCCATCATTGCGCTCCTGCCCGGCAGTCGTCATAAGGAATTGGTGCGCATCCTGCCGCCGATGCTGGATGCAGTTGCCCTAATTCAAAATAACCGAACAGACGCACAGTTTGTTTTGGTCGTAGCTCCTAATCGAGACCCGGACGAAGCCAAACAGATCGCTCTGGCGCACGGACTATCGGCGGATTCATTGCGCATCGTTCAACACCAAACGCACGAAGCACTCGCCGCCGCCGACGTAGCCGCCGTCGCCAGCGGCACGGCGACTTTAGAAGCGGCGCTGTTAGGAACGCCGATGGTGATCGTATATAAGGAATCGGCCGTCAACTGGCACGCGCTCGGAAGTCTCATCACCACGGAACACTTCGGCCTGGTGAATCTTATCGCGGGACGGCGTCTGGCGACTGAATTGATTCAGGATGATTTTACGGGCGAGAGTTTGTCGCGCGAATTGCTTTCTTTGCTCGATCCGGATTGCAATGCGCGGATGCGCGCGGACTTGACCGAAGCAATGAAGCGCATCGGCGAACCAGGCGCGTCAGAGCGCGCGGCGAAAGCTATTATCGATTTCATAAACAAGGTGTCAGCAGCCCGACCGTGAGGGAGGGCCACGTTGGCGAGGGTCCCTCACAATTGAGTTGGACCTCCTGCGACCTGCCCGCGCTCACGCTTAGACTACTGACACAGACAGGAGAATTCATGGCTCGAAAACGTTGGCCGAAAATCGTTGGCATTATCTTGATCCTAATCGTCGGGCTGCTTTGTCTCGGCATCACCCTCACAATCGGATGGCGTCCGATCATCGGCGCGAAAAAGCGCGCTTTGACTGATCGAAAATTCGAGATCACCTCCGCTCGCATGGAACGCGGTCGTTATCTGGTTGAAGGTGTGAATGGATGTTTCGGTTGTCATACCGATCAGGACTGGTCCAAACCCGGTGCGCCGCCGGTCGCGGGACGAGAAGGCTCGGGACATATCTGGGCCGATCAGGATTTGCCGTGGCTGGTCGCTCCGAACATTACGCCCGATAAAGAAACCGGCGCCGGCAACTGGACGGATGACATGCTCGCGCGCGCAATTCGCGAAGGCATCAGTCATGACGGCCGCACTTTGTTTCCGATGATGCCTTATCCGAACTACCGAGAAATGTCTGACGAGGATCTCGCTTCGATCATCGTTTATCTTCGCAGCGTTCCACCTGTGCGAAATCAGTTGCCGCAGACGCAGATTCCGTTCCCGATAAAATATCTCCTGAACAATGTGCCGCAACCGATCACGGCGCCGGTGGCAGCGGATGTTTCAACTCCCGAAAAGCGCGGCGGGTATCTGGTGAGCATGGCTTCGTGCGGCGACTGCCACACGCCGCAGGAAAAGGGCCAGCCGATCCCAGGAATGGATTTCGCCGGCGGGTTCCTGTTCCATGAACCAAAGGGCGACGTCGTCTCGACGAACATCACGCCGGCCCCTTCGGGCATTGGTTACTACAACGAAGGCACATTCATTCAGGCTCTGCGGCAGGGCAAAGTCGGCGCGCGCCCGCTGCACGCATCGATGCCGTGGTACTTCTTCGGCAAGATGACGGACGACGACTTGAAATCGATTTTCGCTTTTTTGAAAACGGTGAAGCCGGTGAAGCACCAAATCGACAATTTCGAACCGCCGACGTTCTGCCGGCTTTGTAAACAAAAGCACGGCTTCGGCGCGACTAACTGAAAATTTTCCACAGATTACGCAGATTACGCCGATAAGAGAAAGACTACTGCGTATCCGAATACGAGTCTCTTCTGCTAATTCTTTTCTGCGTAATCTGCGTAATCTGCGGATAAACTCCTAGTAGTTTGTCAGGATCGCATCCGCCGCAAAGCCCATCTGCTGCAGACGATCGCGTGTCTGCGCGATCATCTCGCGCGAACCGCACACCAGCGCAACTGGTGTGTCCAAGTCAGGCAGCACGTGGTCCAGAAGCGATTGCACGTAACCCGTTGGCCCTGACCAATCGTGCCCGCCGGGACGCGAGATGACCTGGCGCAATTCAACTCCGGCCACTTCCCAGCCTTCGGTTTCGTCGCGGTAACAAAAATCGTCCGGCGTCCGCGCGCCGTAAAGCACAACCAATTTTCCAAACTCATTTTGCTGCTTGAGCACATGTCTCAACGCCGAACGCAATGGCGCGACGCCCGTGCCCATCGCCACGAAAACCAAATCACGTCCGCGCAATCGATCGAGATCGAACCCATGTCCCGCCACGTCGATCAATTCCACTCGATCGCCGGCTTTCATTTCGAACAGCGCGAGACTCGCACCGATGGTGCGCTTCACCAGGATCTCAAGTTCCCGGTCTTCCGGTGCGCCGGCAAACGCGAAGTACGCGGGTTGTTCTTCGCCCACCCGCAACACGGCAACCTGCCCCGGAGCGAAATCCACGCCGTGGATCTTGCGGCCGTCCTCAGGCAGCAGATGGAACGATCGAATGTCACGTCCCTGTTCGCGCACCCGAGTAATCAGCAGCGCGCGCACGTTTTGCTCGGTCATATAATCGGAGTCTAGATGACACCGGCGAAAATTTGAAAACGCAGCCACCCGGGGTCCGAGACTTCGCATCCCGACCATTGCCTCGCAAAAATGATAGAATTCGAGACGCGATTATGAAGCTGCGTCTCTTCTGCTCAATTGCGCTGCTGCTCTGCTGGATTAGTTTCGTGTCGGCGCAATCAGGACGAAAGTCCAACAGCGGCTCGTCTGCGACCACGACCGCGACGACCCCTTCGGTCTCCGGGAAGACCACGGAAAAGAAACCGCCGGCCGCCCCGAAGCTGCAGTTGCTCGTCGGCATCGAGCGTCCCGAGGTGTTCAGCAACGTGCCCTATTACCTCTACGACACCGTGCTCGACGAAGTCGTCCGCCGGTTGGGAGAAGCAGACATCGTGTTTGCGAATTCCAGCGGCAAGACAAACCGCGCCGATGCAGTCAAGGCCGCCAAGCAGGAAAAGACTCGCTGGGTGGTCCAACTCGAAATCCACAGCATCTACGCGGATGCGGGAAAGCAAGCGAAAAACAATGCCGACGAGTTATACGTGAGTTACGTGGCGTTAGAGCCAGAGACGGGAAAGATCAAACATTCGGGCCAGACGCGACAGCACATTTATCAAAACGGACGCGGCGGCATTTCCGTGCCCTCGAAGAATGGACCGGTCTATTCCGACTACTCGATCAAACAAACTGCGACTGACGCGGCCGATCGTATTCTCGCAAACTTCGATATCAGCGTCCGCAACGGGATGCCCTTCTGAAATAACTTGTCTTACCAATGGCAGCCCGGCTAGACGTTGCCTAAACCTGTGGACTGGCACTTTGTCCGCGATAGCGGACGGTTGAGAATAGCCCAGCGCTTCAGCGCTGGGACCAGAACCTGAACTGGATTCCAAGTCCGTGAAACGGACGACAGATACAGAACAGGGAGCGGTAGCGACCTGACCATAGCGCAACTTGACTTTACATCCGCTCACTATCGTTCGCGGTTCTGTAACAAATTCTATCGCCCGCTTCGCGGGGCTCTGGAGTGTTTGGTTGACTTTGACCCAGCGCTGAAGCGCTGGGCTATTGTCACTCGTCCGCTTCGCGGACGATAAGGCCCGACACCAAATTCTTTTAAGCAAAGCCCCGCGGCTCGGCGTAAATTTGATCGATCACGTCGCGGTACTTCTCGTCAATCACTTGTCGCTTCACTTTCAGCGTCGGCGTTAACTCGCCACCTTCGAGCGTGAATTCTTTTTCCAATAACGCGATGCGTTTGATCTTTTCAAATTGCGCGAGGTCCTGGGTGCGCGCGGCGATCTGCCGCTCGAACAAATCGATGATGCGCGGGTCGCGACAAAATTCTGCCGGCGTGCGCAACTCGTAGCCTTTGTATTCCGCGTAACCTTTCAGTTGCTGCCAGTCGGGAACAATCAAAGCCGAGGGAAACTTGCGGCCGTCGCCGACGACGACCACCTGATTGACAAAGCGTGACGTCTTGATGAGTTCTTCGATCGGCTGCGGCGCAATGTATTTTCCGCCCGAGGTCTTCAGCAATTGTTTCTTGCGATCGGTTATCGTCAGGAATCCGTCGGCGTCGAGACATCCAATGTCGCCGGTCTTCAACCAGCCGTCCGCGGTGAACGCTGCCCGGGTTTCCTCGGGTTTGTTCCAATAACCCAACATCACCTGTGGGCCGCGCGTTTCGATTTCGCCGTCCGCGGCAATGCGCACCTGCACATGCCGAATGGGCTTTCCCGTGGCGCCCACGCGATTGTCATTCAGTCGTCCCGCGGTAAGGACGGGTGAGGTTTCCGTCATGCCGTAGCCTTGCACGATCGGCAGATGCGCGCCGATGAACGCCAAAGCCACGTCGCTCGACAGCGGCGCGCCGCCGGAAACCAGCAGCCGAATGCGCCCGCCCATAGCCGCGCGCAACTTTTCGAAAACGATCTCGTCCGCGATTCGATGTCTGATTCTCATCCAGAACGGGATCGGCGCATGATTGATTGTCAGCCGCGCCCATTGCTTTCCGGTTTCCAGCGCCCACATGACGATGCGCGCATTCAGCTTCCCTTTTTCTTCGGCGCGGTCCTGCACGCGCGCGATAATCTTTTCGTAAATACGCGGCACGCCGACAAATACAGTCGGCCGCACTTCCTTCAGGTTTTCTCCGAGAGTTTCGATCGAACCGAAGTAAACGCTCATGCCATGATGCAGGTACATGTTCATCGCCTGCCGCTCGAAGATGTGCGACAACGGCAGCACCGACAACGCCACGTCCTTTGGGCCGAATTCCAGATGATTAGAGGAATCGATCAGATTCGAAACCATGTTCGAGTGCGTCAGCATTACCCCTTTGGGCTCACCGGTCGTCCCGGAGGTGTAAATGATCATGGCGAGATCCTGGGGCGTGATTGATTTCGCGCAATCTGAAATCAATTCTGGTGATTGTGTGCGGACGACGCGTCCCCGCTCTTCCAACTCGCGCAGACCTTTGAATTTGTTTCCGCGGGCATCGAAGCACACAACATTCTCAATCGAGGGGCAGCCGGCGATCGCCGATTCAACCTGTTCAAACTTCGCTTCATTCGAAATGAAAATAACGCGCGCCTGACAGTCGCTGAGAATATAAGCCACTTGTGGCGCTGTCAGCGTAGGATAGATTGGGACCGCGATCGCGCCGAGAAAGACGCAGCCTTGATCGGCCAGCACCCATTCGAGCCGGCTCTCGGAAAGAATGGCGACGCGATCTCCTTTCCGCACGCCAAGCGCATGCAAACCCGCCGCGATGTTGCGCGCGCGCTCCAGCATTTTCTCCGCTGAAACCGATCGCCAGGCGCCCTCATCTTTGTAATTGAGCGTGTCTGGTTTCGGATAATCGCGCAAAACTTGCTCGTAAATTTCGATGAGCGTCGTAGGTTCAGCGGCACGAAGCGGCACCCGTTGCGCGCCGGCTGCCTGATGAGGATCGGCGTCGATCATCGGACGCTCACTCCATTCAGAAAAAGATCCATCACCACATCGGCCATCGGCTCCAGTTTGTAATCGCGATGCGAGATGATCCAGTTCGTCGCCATTTCATCCAGCGCGCCGAAAAGAATCTTGGCCGCGACCTTGGCATTCAGATCTTTACGAAAAACACGTGACCGCTGTCCGTCTTCGATGATCTTACGCAAGAGATCGAGATACTCGGCAAAGCCGGCCGCGGAGAACTCTTCCATGACCTTTGTCGAGCCACGGAGTACAACCTGAAACTCGACGGCCAGTTCGCGATCCGCGCCCAGACGCTCGAGATGCAACCTGGCGATCC
>CBFHBI010000148.1:0-6410 GCA_965653755.1 uncultured Blastocatellia bacterium | reverse complement strand
ATGTGCCAGTCTGCTTCTGGCGCAGTTTCAAGAAAGGAAGCCTCCAAGGAAATTTCCAAAGCTCATCTTTGTGCTCGCCCTGCTCGCGGCCGGCGCACTGGTAACCGCTACGGCCCAGAAGGCCGACAAGAACTGGACGGACTGGTCCAAGAAAGACGCGCAGAAGATTCTCGACGATTCACCGTGGGGACAGCTGCGGACCGACACGGACACTTCGCAGATGTTCTATTCGCCCACGCAGGACCCACAACGGATGGGGACGACTTCGAATGACGGCTCGCGTCTGGCGCAGGGCGCTACCAACCAGTCAATCTACATCAAATATCACGTGCGCTTCTTTTCCGCCCGGCCGGTGCGCGAGGCATTGGCGCGACTGATGATGCTCAGTCAGCAGGACGTGCCGGCAGACATGGTAGCCAGGCTCAAACAGTTCGCCGAGGTGAAATCAGAGGATTCGATTATTGTCACCGTCCTCTACGATTCGAACGATCAACGGTACGGCAACCGGGTGATGCAGGCATTTGGCAGCGCGATAACCGCCACGCTTAAGAACGATGTCTATCTTGAGCGCAATGACGGTAAGCGGCTGTTCCTCGAGGAATATGTGCCGCCGGGTAAGGACGGATTTGGCGCGCGTTTTATCTTTCTCCGCAATCCCGACGGGAAGCCGTTCGTTGACGCGAATACTCACGACCTCCGCTTCTATGCAGAATACGCGCGCACGCCGATCAAGATCGATCGCCGGTTCAAACTTGCAGACATGATGTATCAAGGCCAACCTGAATATTGACGTCTCAAAATTTGTTTTGTCGAAAGAGAGCGACGCGATTATTTCGCGTCGCTCTTTTTGCCGGATGCTTGATTCGGAAGGACAAAACAGGGATTATCGCCATCGTGAATCCCATGGCGAATGATCTGGCCTTGGCGCCCCTGGGCGCGGGAGACTTGATCGACCGCGCCGTGCGACTTTACCGCCGACACTTTTTCACTTTAATTCGCATCGCCGCGCCGCCCGTCTTAATTTCTGCGTTCGGATCCACGCTGACTACAATTGCATTCAGGGAAATCAGTTCAACTTCGAGCGAGTTGGACGTGGTTCTTTACGTAATGATGTTGCTTGCGGGTTTGGCCATCATCATCTGCGGCTCACTCTTTAGTTTGATTGTCATGGCCGGCGCCACGCGCAATCTGGTCTCGCATCTGATTTGGAACGAGCCGGTAACTTTTCGCACGACGTATCTCGCAGTCAAATCGCGGTTCTGGGGTTTGCTCGGGGCCAGCATTTTGGTGGCAATCTGGCTCGTCTTCTCGGCGGTCGTGGGCTCAATGGTATATGGATTCGTATCGTTTGTGGTCTTGCTGGCGGTCGCGTTTGGCTCACAGTTCGCGCCGTGGTTTACGACCTTGATGGTTTTCCTGGCGGCCCTGGTAGCTATCGCGCTTGGTCTAACTCTATTTTTCCTCATCGCCGGCCGAATGGCTTACGTGCCGCAGGCGATGTTGGTTGAAGGCCGATCCGTCTTCGGCGCAATCGGACGGAGCTTTGCTTTGGCGACCGGCAATGTGAAGCGTCTGATGGCCATGACTTTGTTCACTTTCTTTGCGACTTACTCAGCGCTCCTGCTGCTCATGCTTCCGCTCGGCTGGTACGGCTATTTGAATGGCGTCGATCTGTCGCCGTTCGGCGCTAAGTGGCCCACGTGGTACGCGATCGGTTATCAAGTGATCCTGCAGTGCAGTCACATTCTTTTGGCGCCGATTTGGATGCTCGGATTGTCATTACTTTATGTCGATGAGCGGGTGCGTCACGAAGGCTACGATATTGAATTGATGGCCGCGCGCCAACTTCCGGCGATGCCCAACTTGCCAGGCGTCATGTCACCGTTCGCCCCGGCGCTGGTCACGGGCCGCGCGCCAAAGTTCGTCGCGCCGCCGCCGCAACCTCAGCCTTTGCATACTGGAACAGTTTTGGGTTTACGCGGAAAACAGTGAACGGGAGAGATCAGTTAAGGCGATTTGCCGTCCGACTCGCGTTGTTCACGGCGCTGTTTTTCATCTGTGGGGGCGCAAGCTTCGCCACAACTTTAGCTGACTATATGGCCAGAGTCGCGAGCGCTACGACGCTGGTCGAAGAAATGCGCACGGCTCAGGAAGATGAGAGCGGTCACGCGCGGCCGGAACAGTTGTACACCGGCAACGTGGCCCTCGTGCGTCAGTACTTGCCGGCGAAGGAAACAGTAAACGTCAGCGGCCAAACGATTGGCGTCGATAATTCGTGGCTCGAGAACGATCTAAAAGATTTCGAGAAATCAACCAAAGCCGCCGACCGTAGCGACGCTCTCGCGCGCATCGCCGAGCGTTTGCAGGCTATTCACGATCAGGTTTTGGAATTGCAAGACGCGACCAAAAGCCCAAGTGATAAAGACGCCGATAAGGGCAGACTCGCAGAGATTCTACGGCGTCCGGAATATAACGTTCGTGTCCAACCGGAAGGCAGCGCACTGGAGAGCTTGATCGATCGGTTTATTCGTTGGCTTTCAAGGTTGCTGCCGAAGCGTAAACCGATACACCCCAGTAGTTCGCGACTGATCGGCAATATTGTCCAGCTTGCGATCGTCGCCGCGTGTATCGCGGGCATTGGAATACTCATCTGGCGTTACGGCCCACGGCTGGTGAGCGGCGGGCGCCAGAAGAAGAAAAAACGCGAAGCGCGCATCGTGCTCGGTGAAAAACTCGAGCCGGATCAGACAGCAACAGATTTATTGGAGCAGGCCGAGGCTTTGGCGCGACAGGGCAACCTGCGGGCAGCAATTCGCAAAGCTTACATCGCGTTGTTGTGTGAACTGGGCGATCGCAAAATCATCAGCCTGGCCCAATACAAAACCAATCGCGATTACCTAAACGCCGTGCGGGACAAAGGTTCTCTGTATTCGTCGATGCGCCAGCTGACACAGCTTTTCGAATTGCATTGGTACGGCTTCATGCCGGCAGGCGAATCCGACTGGAATGAATTTCGCAACGGCTATCGGAAGATTTTTAGGGAGTGAAAGGTGATAGGTGATGGGTGATAGGGTACCGGTAGTAAGTTAAACCTATCACCCATTACCTATCACCCATCACCGTTCTTATGCGTCAACGCCTGATCATTATCATCACGCTGATTGCCGTCGTTGTCGTGCTCGTCCTGATCAATGCGGCGTCGTACGTTAAGGTTGAAGCAACACCCGAGACGGAGAGCGCGCCTGACCGTTCGACGTACAACGCTGGCCCAACCGGCACGCGCGCGCTTTATGATTTTCTGCGCGAGGCGGGTTATGACGTGACTCGCTGGCGCGACTCGACTTCGGCCTTGTTGAGTTCTACGGGTCCTAAGCCCGCCACCGTGGTGGTCGTCGGCGAGACGAAATTTCCATTTACGAATAACGAAAGCAAGGAACTCCTGCTTTGGGTCGAGTCGGGCGGACGGTTGGTCGTCGTTGGTCGCTTACCCCAGCGAGAACTATTACCGAAAAGCGGTGACTGGGTCGTGCGGGCGGTCATGACCAACTTTCCGTGGGCCGATCTGGACCCGACGGACTTCGAAGCCATGACCCGCGAGGTGAAGCCGGTCGCCCCTTCGCAGCCCACGCTACTGGCAACGAACGTTGAGAAAATTCTGCCGTCGCGCTTCGCGAGTGCATTTACGCTGACGCACATGCCGCCCCCAAAAAAGAATTCGGCTTCCGAGGAAGAAGAGGCCAATGCTGATTCCGAACCGACGCTCGAGCCAGCGACGCCAACGAAGAATGGAGCAACAGTTTCTCCGGCGCCGGTGGCCGCTTTCCGCAACGATCGCGGCGCGTTGGTAGTCGAGTATCCGCATGGGAAAGGCCGCATCATCCTGCTTTCCGATCCATACATCGTGGCCAATAACGGACTAAGTCGCGCCGATAATTTGCAGCTGGCGATCAATATCGTCGCCGGCGGCGGCGGCGTGATTGCGTTTGATGAATTGCATCAGGGGCGCGCCTCGACCAATAACGCGCTGATAAGATATTTCGAAGGCACGCCGGTGCTGGCCATCTGCGCGCAATTGATGCTGATCGCCGTCGCAGTCGTCTGGTCGCGGGGCACACGCTTCGGCCGGCCCTTGCCTTTGGCGCAAGTCGATCGCCGTTCGAGTCTTGAATTTGTGGCTTCAATGGCCGAGCTGCAGCAACGCGCCAGGGCGCACGACCTGGCGTTGGAAAATATTTATTCGCGAGTGCGCCGCGTCCTGGTGCGGCACGCGGGGCTCACTCACAACAGCCCGCGGACAGAGATCGCCCGGCGCGTGGCCCTGCGTTCAAAGCTCGACGAGAAACAGCTTGAATCGCTGATGAGAAGCTGTGAAGAGACGATCAACGGCGCGCGGACCAATGCGAAAGAAACAGTGCGACTCGCGCGTCGTCTGCGCGAGCTTGAAGCGCAACTAGGACTGCAAGGCCGTGCCCGCGACGCCAAACAGAGATCAGAACCGCCTGCGGTAGCGGGCGGTTAATCATTCGCAATCTGAAACAAGAGGATAACCGCCCGCTACCGCAGGCGATTCTGACATTATGCCCGAATACGTCTCAACAACCATCGCACACATTCAAAACGAACTGCGCAAAGTGATCGTCGGCCAGGACGAGCCCATTGAACAAATTCTGGTCGCGCTGCTGGCGGAAGGTCACGCCTTGATCGAAGGCGTCCCGGGAACGGCCAAGACGCTGACCGTCAAAACGCTTTCGCGAATTTTGAATGCCGGCTTCGGCCGCATTCAGTTCACGCCGGACCTGATGCCCTCAGACATCACCGGCACGAACGTCTTCAATATGGCGACGTCGACTTTCAGTCTGCGGCGCGGGCCGGTGTTTACCGACATTCTGCTGGCGGATGAAATCAATCGCACGCCGCCCAAAACGCAAGCGGCATTGCTCGAAGCGATGGAAGAGCGACAAGTGACGATCGACGGCGAGGGTCATGCGCTTTCGCCGCTCTTTACCGTGCTCGCAACTGAGAATCCGATCGAATATGAAGGCACGTACCCGCTGCCGGAGGCGCAGCTCGATCGATTTCTGTTGAAGATTCTGCTCTCGTATCCGGCGGCGGATGAAGAACAACAGGTGATTGCGCGTTGGGACGAAGGTTTCAACGCGCGGCGTTTGGATCAAATTCAAATCGACTCGCTGCCGGACGCGGACGCAATCCCGCGCTGTCGTGCGGATATACGAAATATGCGGGTCGAGCCCGGCGTGCAACGCTACACAGTGGATATCGTCAGACGAACGCGCGATCACGCAGCGGCGCATTACGGCGCCAGTCCGCGCGCGGCAGTCGCACTGCTCTTGTGCTCCAAAGCACTGTCGGCAATCCGTGGCCGCGATTTCACCACGCCCGACGATGTACGCGACATCGCGCGCCCGGTGCTCCGTCATCGACTGACCTTGCGCGCGGAAGCAGAACTCGACGGCGCAACTCCCGATTCCGTCATCAGCGACATTCTACAAACCGCCGAAGTCCCTAGATAATGCGTTTCGTCTTCACCAGACTCTTTTATGCGCTCTTAGCTGTCGGCTTGGTGCCGCTTTCGCTTTCATGGAACCGCCCCGTGCTGCGGTGGGTGACGATCGCCTACGATGTAGTGATCTTCGCGATGGCGGTGTTCGATGCGTTGAATAGCAAACTGCCGGCGCGCGTCGAGATCGAGCGACACTTCGCCAGCCGTTTTGCGGTGGGTGCTGAAACAGAAGTGCGCATCGAAATCGCCAATCAAACGCGACGCGACCTTTCATTAATTCTCAAAGACGAATATCCGCCACAGATGAAGCTAAGCGGTTCGCGTGAAGCGCGCTTGAACGTTGATGCTCAGACCGCGGCGTCTTTCTCTTATTGGCTGACTCCGCCGAAACGTGGCCGTTTTGAATTTGGTTTGGTGGCCGTGCGATTTTTATCGAACTGGCGTTTGACCTGGAAGCAGACGCGGGCCGGCGAATCGATGACCGTCAAAGTCTATCCGCACATGCGTCGCGCGCTCGAGGCTGAATTGAAGGCGCTCGGCGCGCGTTCGTGTGTGGCGGCGCGGCGCAAGTCGCAATGGCGCGGCGAAGGACACGACTTTGAATCGATGCGCGATTATGTCCGCGGCGACGAGATGCGTCACATCTCGTGGACGGCGACCGCGCGCCGCGGCAAGTTGGTGACGCGGCAATATCAAATGGAGCGTGACCAGACGATCCTGATCGCGCTCGACGCCGGACGCTTGATGACCGCGCGGATTGAAAACGAAACGAAGTTGGATTCAGCCGTGCATGCGACCTTAGCTTTGATGTCAGCTGCTGCACGCGCCGGCGATAACGCGGGTTTGCTGGTTTTTGGCCGGACAATACAGACTGTTCTGCCGCCGAGGC